>NZ_CALGVK010000037.1:0-6827 GCF_937930195.1 uncultured Empedobacter sp. | reverse complement strand
GGTGTAGATGCCGACAAACACGGTGATGCGCAAGCTAAAATTTTTTATTTCTCTGAAAAAAGTGATGCTACAACCATCCATGATTTCAATACGTTTGGAAAAAAGGTTTTTGACTTTGATGATTACATGACATTTTTTGGTGGAATGTCTAATTTTACGGAAGACGGTAGTCAACTGTCCATTAGAGGAGGAAATGCAAGTTTATCGTTTCCTACAGAATCTGATGCTCCAGAAATGAGTACGTATAACGGCGCTTTACATTACGGTGTAGAACCTAATAAAAGGCTTAAAGTTTCTGGTTTTGGATTAGTTAACACGAACAACATCAAGTACAATTCTACGGTAGAACGTTTTTATAATACGGTAGAAAATCCTTATACAACCATAGATGAGCAACGAAACAAAAACAATACGTTGATGGGAATGGCTCGTATAAAACTTGACTATAATCCGAATGATAAAGGACAGATTAAATATAACCTGAACTTTAACTACATGAAAAATGAAGACGAACAATCGGTTGATAATTTTCTTGATGGGCAAAAAACAGGTTTTAGAAATAACTTTACAGATCGCGAAAATTTCAGATTAAGTCAAAATTTATCGTACATCAAAAAGATTGGTCGTGATCATAACATTGGTTTTTATCTTCGTCATCAATTCCAAAATGAAACACCAGATTTCAACTTGTATTCATCGAATCAACCATTTACTATTTTTGGGAATTTATCAAAAATTAACGATCAATATAATTTGAATCAAGACCAACGATATAATGTCAATACGTTTCAGTTTTATACCGTTTATAATCATTTATTAACCAATACAGCGAACCTTAAATTTAAGGTTGGAACAAATTTCAGTTTTCAACGTTTTGAAAATTCATTGTATGATTACCAAAACTTGATCACTTCATTCAATACCATAAGTGATACGAATTTTGATTACAATGAAACCTTTGGAGATGTAACATTGACAAAAAAAATAGGGAATTTTCAAGCTGATCTTGGTGCTGGATTGATTTTCTTTTCAGAAAATGCAAAGTTCACAGATGGGACAAACGAGAAGTTTAATGAAACGAAGGTTTTACCACACGCACGCTTGAATTATAAGTTTAACAATGCGACTTCTATAACGGCAAATTATAAACAAGCCTACGATTTACCGCATGCAAAAGATTTGACCGATTCGTATGTTTTGCAAAGTTACTTCAGTATTTTTCAAGGAAATCGTGATTTAAGACAAGCACTAACACATACTGCTTCGTTAAGTTTCAATCATTTTAATTCCTTTTCATTTTTCAATATTTTTGGAAATGTATCCTATTCGAAACGTGAAAAAAGTATCGTTACAACTTCTGTCCTAAATCAAGAAAATCAAACACAGATTAACACCTTATTGAATTCGGATTATGACAATGATACGTATTCAGGTTATTTTATGATTTACAAACGTTTTGCTAAATGGTACAATGTGCGTGGAACAGCTAATTTAAATTATTCTGACTATTACACTTACACAGGAAGTAAAATCGACGATACAGAACGAGTGGTTAATAATACGTCTTTTAATCAGACGTATAATTTAGAAAATTCGTTTGTATTCAATAAGAAATTCGAATTAAAAGCTGGATTAAATTTAAGCTTAAGTAATTTCAAATCTTTGTTCGAACAAAAATTTGAAACTTGGCGTCCTTATGGAGATGCCGCTTGGTCGGTGACGGATAATTTATTAATTCAGTCCGATTTTTCCTATCGTTTACAATACCGTAATGGAGAACGTTTAAATGATGCAAAAGAATGGAATGCTTCTGCGCGTTATAAAATTGCGAAGAAAACGTACCTAACTTTAACGGGTGGAAATCTATTAGGAAACAATATCATCGTTTCAAATGGCTTTACAGATAACTACATATCGACTACAACACGCAATGTTTTGGGCAGATATTTTATCGTGAGTCTTCGATATAAGTTCTAAAAAATCAAATAATAACGAATTAAAAATCCCTCAACACTTATTTTAAAGCTGTTGAGGGATTTTCTATTGATCTTATTTTGTTGTTGATAACTAAATTAAGTTTAGCTAAATACTATTTAATATTATTCTCTTTTAACCATTTTCGGTAAACATCTGCATTTTTCAAATGTTCTTGATAATCGGCAGTAAAAATATGATAACCTGGTTTTTTCGGGTCAGCTGCAAAGAAAATAAAATCGTGATTAGCTGGTGATAAAACCGCGTCTATTGCTCCTAAATTCGGCAAACAAATGGGCGCAGGAGGCAAACCTTTGTTGCGATAGGTATTGTAAGCATTCGACGACCATGTCCATTTTTTGTACACGCGTTGTACTTTTTGGTTCCAACCATTTTCCATTTTGTAAGCATAAATAGAAGTTGGATCCGCTTCCAAACGCATATCTTTCGCTAAACGATTCATATAAGCACGCGCCACTTTTTGTTGTTCTTCCATATTATCAGATGATTCTAACTGAACTATTGAAGCCAAAGTTGTCACTTCTAAAGGTGATAGCTTAAGTGTTTTTGCTTTTGCAAGACGCTCTTCGTTCCATACCTTATCATGTTGAGCCACCATTTTTTCTACAAATTTTTCTGGTGTAATTCCCCAATACACAAAATACGTTTCTGGAATAAAATATTGTTTTACCGTTTCGTCATTTAACGTGGTATCATTTTTCTCTTTTACAAAATCTCGAATCGCTGTTAAAACTTGAACCGAATCCATATCAACTTGCTTCGAAACAGAACTTGCCAAATGATAAATTGTAGGTTCATTTTTGATACGAAGTTTCACTTCTTCTTGTTCTCCACCTTGCAAACGATCGATAATATCACGGTTAGTATCTGTGCTTGAAATTTTATATTTTCCAGATTTAATGGTTGCTGGATAATCTGCATCTTCAGCATATTGTTTGAACAACTTTTCGTTCTTTAAAAATGGTTTCAAAGAATCTAAGACTTGATCAAAATTAGCTCCGCGAGAAATATAGATGTAACCATCTTTTGTTGCATTTCCCTTGAAACCATCTATAAATGTACATCCTATCAGTACAAATGAACAGAATAATAGTAATACAAAATTTATTTTTTTCATAGGATCGAATTAAATTTCAATTTCACCTTCAAAAACTTTTACGGCTGGTCCGTTCAACCAAACATTGACAAAGTTATGATTATTTTCTTCAAAATTCACCGATAAATCACCACCCATTGCCTTTACTTTGATGTCGTTTTTGTCTACTAAATTTTTCACATAAGCAGCAATTGCAGCAGCGGTAATTCCAGTACCACAAGCCAAGGTTTCGTCTTCTACACCTCGCTCGTACGTTCTAATTCTCAGCGAATGATCTGGCATGACTTCTACAAAATTTACGTTAGAACCTTGCTCAAAATAAGGAGCTCCATTGCGAATAGATTTTCCTTTTTTGTACACGTTAATGTCTTTTACATTATTTACAAATTCTACGTGATGTGGCGAACCTGTATTCATAAACAAATAACCATCGTGGTCTTCAACTTCATTCACATCAATCATCTGTATCCGAATAACATCGTGATCTACTACACCATGATGCAAACCATCGATTGCATTAAATGTCATTTTGTCATTGGCAACGTTCAAATCATTGGCAAATCGAATAATACAACGTCCACCATTTCCACACATCGTGCTTTCGTTTCCATCAGAATTAAAATACACCATTTTGAAATCTGAATGATCGTCATTCTGTAACAAAATTAATCCATCAGCTCCAATCCCAAAGTTACGGTCACACAGCCTATTAATCAGTTCTGTCGAAATAGGAAATGTTTTTTCTCTATCATCAATCATGACAAAATCATTCCCAGCTCCTTGGTATTTATAAAATTTTAATTTCAACTTCTTAAATTTTAAACAAAGTAAATACATTTTTATCACTCTTAACTAATGTTATAAAAGATTTATAATATAGTGTTAACAACCGTTAAACGGTTTGAAATGTTAAAATTTTGGTCTTAAATTTGATTTAATCAAAAACATTAAAAACTTATATAAAAAAGAAATGAAAAAATATACAGGCTACTTATTAGTTGGTTTAGTTAGTTCTATGACAACTATGGGAGGTTTTTATTTGATGAATGATAATACAAACAATCCATTTATTACCAATGCCAACGAACAAAAAAATGGAGATTTCGAATTAGTTGATTATAAAGGAAATTACGGCTACGATGCGCCTAATTTTGTAGAAGCTTCTAATAAAGCTGTGCACACCGTTGTAAGTATTAAAAATTATTCGAATCGAAGACAGCAACAACAACAGCAATTCTTTGATCCTTTTGATTTCTTTTTTGGACAACCTTCACCACAACAAAGAGGAAGACAGCAACAACAACCTGATCAAGATCAACCATCTGGAATGGGGTCTGGTGTAATTATTTCGCAAGATGGATATATTGTTACTAATAATCACGTGATTCAGGGTGCATCTAAAATTGAAGTAACCCTAAATAACCAAAAAAGCTATACAGCAGAATTAGTTGGTACAGATCCAAGTACAGATATTGCGTTACTTAAAATTACAGAGAAAGGTTTACCATTTACTAAGTTTGTAGATTCTGATGCTATTAATGTTGGTGATTGGGTATTAGCTGTAGGAAATCCGTTTGGTTTAACCTCTACTGTTACCGCTGGTATTGTATCAGCAAAAGGACGTAGCATTAATATTTTAGGTAAAAATTCTGAATCACCAATCGAGTCATTTATTCAAACAGATGCCGCGATTAACCCAGGTAACTCTGGTGGAGCTTTAGTGAATGCAAATGGAGATTTGATTGGTATTAACACTGCTATTTCTTCGCCAACAGGTGCATACTCTGGTTATGGATTTGCTGTTCCTGCAAACTTGGTAAAAAAAGTTGTGGAGGATATTAAATCTTATGGAATGGTTCAGCGTGGGTATTTAGGTATCAAAGGCTTTGATTTATCAAATGAAGACGCTGTAAAACAATACAACAGAGAATTTAAGAAAAATGTAAAAACTGATAAAGGTGTAATGGTTACTGAATTGGTTTCGAAAGGATCTGCAATCGATTCTGGAATTGAAGAAGGTGATATCATTACAGCTGTAGACGGAAAACCAATTACATCTTTCTCTACATTATCTTTTATCGTAGGTAGCAAACGCCCTGGTGATAAAGTAACATTGACTGTAAAACGTGGAAATGCACAAAAAACATACACAATTACGTTGAAAGATGCGAAAGGAAGTACAAAAGTAAGAAGCAAAGCTGACTTAACACCAACTGAACTTTTGGGAGCACAATTTGAACCATTAACAGAACGTCAAAAAGATAATTTTGGAATCAATTATGGTGTAATGGTGAAAGATTTAGAATCAGGAGGGAAATTAGCTGCAGCTGGTGTTCAGAATGAATTTATTATTCTTTCTATCAATGAAAAAAATGTAAGTTCGCAAGAAGACATAGAAAAAATCCTGAAAAACTATAAAGGACGCGTTTCAATTAAATTTGCAGATTATTACGGACGTATTTATACGAAAGGATTTACGATGGATTAAAATTTCGAGTCGATTTTAAATTTTAATAAATCAATCTAAATAGCTACAACATATTTTGTTGTAGCTATTTATTTTTTATAAGATTAATATTCTTCCTATAAAATAATTATTCATTAATTTTATCACATGAAAAAGTTCATCGCACTCTTTATTTTTATCAGTAGTTTTCAGGCAAAAGCACAACAAAATTTAACCGATTATTTTACAATTAATGTTGGTTACGAATATTGGAATGGAAATTACGGAAAAGTTGGAACAGATTTATTTTTAGTCCAAGACAATAACAATATTTTGACCTTTAATGCAAATGCAAATTTGGGGTATATGAAAGATAAATTTCGTGTGATACCAGAGATTGGTGCGGGATATATGTTTAATTTTCGCAACAACCAAGTTGATCCGTATAGCTCAAACTTCAGTTCAGCTTTTTATGTGATTCGAGCCGAAGTTTCTCCGTGGACAATTACACCCAAAGCGGGGATTGCTGTATTAAGTATTGTGGAATTAAATGCGGGTTATTCTTTTGAGTTTAGAGAGAATAAAGATTTTAAAGATATGAGCGGATTTAGAGCCGGCTTAACTATTCATTTGCCGACTCAACTTTTTTAGCATTTCGAATGCTTTTGCGCAACTCTTTCAGACGAATATACAAATCTGATGTCGAAGCATTTTCTTCTATCGTACTAAAAATCGAAACTCCTTTATCGATATAAAAGAATATAATCGCTTCGTGATCTGCAACCTTGAACGCATTTGTAATTCCGTTAATTTTGTTTTCAACCCAAGATAATTTACATGTATTTAAATCATATACATGATCTTCGTTTCCTAAAATATCTTTAAAAATTAATTGCTCACCTTGAACATATAGCACCCCACTTCCTTGAAAGGATTTCATTTTAAGAAATCTCCCTTGTGGACGCCCAATGTTATATCGCACAACCGCTTTCAGTTCTATATCTTCGGGTAAGCTTTTCAACGTATGCAACTCGTTCTTTTCTCTAACTTTTGCATCAGAAACGGCAATAACAAAAAATATCGAAACAAAAATTCCGAAAATTAAAAAAATGATTAAGATTGATATAAACGCTGCCATAGTGTTATTTAATGTTAAGTAAAGTTATAAAAAAGCTTGAATTAACCTCTTAATAAATCACTTTTTTTACCTTTGCAAGCTAATGAATTCAATTTTGATGATGAAAAAACTTTTTTGCATATTATTTCCTGCCACATTATTTGCTCAAAAAA
>NZ_CALGVK010000036.1:0-7564 GCF_937930195.1 uncultured Empedobacter sp. | reverse complement strand
GGGTGCGAACATTTTGCTCTAAATAACCTGTTTTAAGGTCTGGTGTATACGCAATCGCCATGAACTTCCATTCTGTTAAACTTTCTGGCGTTGTAAATTCTATAATAACATTTCCTTTTGCATCTGTTTTTAGATTTGGATAAAAGAAAGCTGTTTCATTTAGATCTGTACGTGCTTTTACATTGTCTAAAGCTGTATTTGCTCCTTTTTTCGTTGTAATTATCACTACTCCATTTGCTCCTCTTGCGCCATACAAAGCTGTTGCTTGTTCACCTTTCAACACATTGATTGATTGAACATCATCTGGATTAAACTCTGGAGCTTTATCATAAACAACTCCATCTACAACGTAAAGTGCGTTTGGATTATCAGAAGATGAAATTCCTCTGATTGAAATTGAATCAGAAGATGCATATCCCAAAGATTTTTGTTCTCTTGTAATTCCTAAAGCTGTTACAACAGAACCTTCTAAACTTACATCAGCAGCAGGTTCCATTTGAATTCCTTCAACTCTTTCTGTGATTGTAGAAGGCTGATTTGGTGCAACAGATTTCATCATCATACGATTCATACGGTATTGGTTGAATCCAAAATCAAATAAATTAAGATCTAAACCTGCATATCCTCTTGCATAAAAATCATAATTTGTACGGTAATAAATTGGTCGAGATGGATTTGTTATATAAAATTGAAATAGATTAAATGGATTATTTTTTCTTGAATTTGTAAAATCATACACCTTAAAATCTAACGAATTTGACGCAAACTGATCCAAAGAAGCATCATACATACTTGCTAAAACCTCAGCCGAAACTTTATCTTTGTTTGGACCTTCAATTTTTAACTGCCATTTTTCTATTGCGCCTGGCGCCAATTTATCACGTAAAACTTCAGCCGAAACTTTCAGTTGTTTATTGGTAAACGGAACTGCCAAATTAAGACTTCCTGTTTGCACATCATTGAATTTCGTCATCGCATAATTCACATA
The DNA here is from genome assembly GCF_937930195.1 of uncultured Empedobacter sp. Taxonomy (NCBI): domain Bacteria; kingdom Pseudomonadati; phylum Bacteroidota; class Flavobacteriia; order Flavobacteriales; family Weeksellaceae; genus Empedobacter; species uncultured Empedobacter sp. The sequence continues at coordinate 6,576 of NZ_CALGVK010000036.1, read as the reverse complement.
AATTCCGCCACGATATTCTTCTTTAATCGGAATTTCGACCACTGATTTTTTAGTTAAATCTAAGAAACCTTTCTCAATAATTGTTTGATTCGCTTCTACTTCATAATACACAAATGTATTTTTAGAACCCGATTTGAAATCAATTTTTGCAACATCTTTTGGAGCATAAGTTGATTGATTTGGCGAAACTGCTAAAAGTGTTTTAATTGCATTTACTTTCTTTTCATTCGAAACATAAATCAATTTATCCACCTCAACTTTTTGTATTCCATCCATCACAAAACCTTTGATGACATAATAACCTTCTTCTAAATTTGAAGCTTGATTGAATTTAATTTCATCTGAAATTTTTGTATCAAAATCACTTTCAAAAACCTTTTGATTCGTTGTCCACGTTTTTGGATTCATTTCGTCACCATAAGGTTCATTCGGAAAGATTTTTTTGAATTCTTCTTTCGAATAAAAATTGTAATCTGTTCTAAATTTTTGACGACGAACTATTTCTTTTGGTGCGTTTAACGAATAAATTTCGATATGTCCTTTACCATCTAATTTTTCATCATTCAAATTCTTCACTTCAACGTTGAACGAATTTAATTCATCTGCTTTCGTTTTCTCAGAAATAGCAATAGTTAAAGTCATTCTTGTGTCACCAACTTTAACAGAAGAAGATTCTGATTGCGTTTCTCCATTGATATCCGTAGCATTAACTTCGATAAAATAATTGTAGGTTCTTACCTCATCTTTCTTTTTCTCCGAAGCTGGTTTTGCTACAAACTCAAAGTTAAATTTCCCTTCTGTGTCGGTTGTTGTATCTCCAAATGTCATTTCTTCGCGTTCGCCACGACCAACTGGAATTGAACGATACCAAGGCCAAAATGTAAAAATTTCTTGTCTATAAACGCGGTACGAAACTTTTGCATTATCGATAGTTGCTCCCGAGAAAGCAATTGCTTTTCCTTCTACTTTTACTTGATCATTTAAACTATAAACACCTTTATTTTTCTCAATTTCTACTTTAAATTTTGGACGTTTATATTCTTCAACCTTGAATGAATGAGAACCAAGTTCATCTACATCATCATTTTCTGCATAAATTCTGAAATCTCCTGTTAATCCATTGGCAGGTAAAACGAAATTTCCATTTACAGAACCAAATTCGTTCGTTGTTAATTCTATTTCTGTAATATCTTTCCCATTAACATCTTCTAAGAAAATTGTAACTTTTTTCTTCGGTAAAACTTGGCGTTCTTTTCCTTTGTTCGTAAAATAAATTCCTTTGAAATAAACTGTTTGCCCAGGACGATAAATCGCGCGATCAGTAAAAATTTGAACTGAAAAATCTTCGTCGTCCTCATCATAACGATCATAATCGTAATAATAAGTCGAATAAATGGTATGCTCATCTTTTACTCGATACTGAAAATTTCTCCAACCAGATGGAATTTGAATCATTCCATTTTTGTCAGAAACCAATGTTTTGAATTCCTTTTTATTGTAATTTGTTAAATTAGAAAACTCTACAGAAATAGTACTTTCTGGTTTTCCAGTTTCGCGATTGACAACTGATAGTTTATCATTCAACGAATTAATCGCATATTTAGAAACCATGATATCTAAATAGTCGATGTCATCTTTTGTGTTAATTTTGAATTCAGAATTATTCGAAAAAAGGACAATATAACAACCAGATTTTAGTGGATTTAATTTAACAATTGTCGAATGATTTTGAAAATCCTCAAACGATTTGACATCAATTGTATAATGATCAACAACTTTTAGACTATTTAGAAAATTCTGGGCTTCTGTAATTCGATTTTCGTTGTAAACATTTAATATTTGCGATTTTTGTTTATCATCAAAACCTGCATTATAAGCCAATACTTTTACATAAACTTTGTCTATATTTTTATGCGTTAATTGAATGGGCGTATTCTGATTATCGTTGATATATTTCTCTGCTAACACATTTAATTCTTGCGCTTTTATCTTCGAAACCAAATTGTCAACAACTCTTTTTTCTTCAGAATTAGGATATTGTTTTGCAAGTTTTTCTTGAATATCAAAAATCTTTTTAACATTCGCCAATTTATCTTCTTCCAAACCATAATAATCTGTCGCTAAAGTTGCGTACACATCAGATGAATACCACGCTTTTGGATATTTAGTTGCTAAAATTTCTTTTTGTTTAATAATTTCTTGAACCGAAGTCGAACCACGTTTTGAATCAATTAAAATCAATTCATTGTACAAAACTGCATTTTCGTTATTTTTTTGTGTATTCAATTGAACCAAATCATTAAGCAATTGATTTGCTTTGTCTTTTTCATCATTTTGATTCAGATAATTGATGTATTTTTTGACTAAAATATCATACAATGTTGGCGTTAAATCCAATTGTTCTTGTGCATTTTTCTTGTCATCTGCAAGGTTCAAAATCATTTTATACTCTTGAGATTTTGCATTGATTAATTCATTTTTTGGTTGAATTGATTTCGAAAAATAATTATTAATCGTTTTATTGAACGTTTCTTCTGTCCAAAATCTAACATCATTTGTTGCTTGATTTTCGATAGTTGTACGACTATTGATTTTCCAACGGTTTTCGTTGAAATACAATTGATACAAATCGGCCAAATACGAATTGGTAATGGCATTATTAACGTTTGATTTTTCGTTTAATTCTTTCTTAAACAAATCAAAAACGAAGTTAACATCGTCTTTTTCATCAGAAGTTGCAACTTTAATTTTTGATTCGTAAAACAAGGCTTTCAAATAACTTTGTTGATTGTTCCCCTTTTTTGATAAAGTTTTTAATTCATCAATTTTTTGTTGGAGAGATTTGAATTGACCATTCTGCATTTGTTGATCAATTTCTTTCCACTTTTGATCAATCGTTGGGGATTGAGCCATAAGCATCGAGTTGGTTAAAATTAATAGTAAAAACAAGAATTGTTTCATAGAGTTTTTCTTTTATGAGTAGATGCAAGTTACGGAAAAATGGTTGGTTGAAGAAGTAAAATAATCAGCAATCGTTTGATAGATAGCACAAAAAAAAATCTGAATGTTTCCATTCAGATTTTTTGATATATAAGTCGATTTATTACTTTTTATAAATCGTCTACGTCTAAATCATCGTCGATTTGTAAATCATTCAATTCAGCATCCTCTGCAAAATCAATCTCATCTTCGTCATCTAAATCAACTAACATGTCTTTTTTAGGCGCTTTAAGAGGCATTGACCCAAAACGGTAAACAGTTAATGGGTAATTAAGTACAGCTGGTTTTTCTTCTACTGAAATTAATTCTGCAACAAATGTCCACATTTCCATAAAATCATATACAAAAGCCATACGATCACCTTGATTAATAAAAGCTTCTTTGATATAGAAATCTGCCATTGTTTCGTCTGTCCCATCATCAGACATATCCTCTAAAGGAATTTCTTTTGTTTGGTTTCCATCTTCATCTAATTCATAGAATGATGCCAACTCCTCACCTTGTAAACTAAAGGCACTTATGATCCCTTTGTACAATGTAAATAATGTTTGCTTCTCCTTAATTTCTATGTCTCTAAAAACATCCTCTTTTGAATCAAGGAATACTCGAATTTTATATATCACTTTCTAAATATTTTTCGGTTCCAAATTTAAATCTTTTCCCATATTAATTACAAATTCTAAGGCAGAATTATAATTATTTTCGACTTCGCCTTCTAAGATTGCTTCTTTGATGGCATTTTTAAGTATTCCAATTTCTTTTCCTGGCTGAATATTAAATATTTCCATGATTTGCTCTCCAGAAATTGGCGGTTGAAAATTACGAACTCTATCGCGTTCTTCAACATCTTTAATTTTTTGTTCTACAACTTCAAAATTTTGTTTAAAACGTTTTTGTTTACGTTCATTTTTTGTTGTAATGTCTGCTTTGCAAAGCGTTATTAAATCGTCAAAATCTTCTCCTGCATCAAACAATAATCTGCGCAATGCTGAATCTGTTGCGTCATCTGTTACAACTGCAATTGGTCGAGAGCTCATCATGACCAATTTTTGAACATATTTAACTTGTGGTCCTAATGGTAATTTTAATCGTCTGAATAATTTTAGGACCATTTTAGAGCCAACAAATTCGTGTGAATGAAATGTCCAACCTACATTCTTATCAAAACGTTTTGTAACTGCTTTTCCAATATCATGCAATAAAGCTGCCCAACGCAACCAGACATTGTCGGTGTGTATAGAAATATTATCTACCACTTCTAACGTATGGTAAAAATTATCTTTATGTTTTTGTCCTTCTACTTCTTCAATTCCTTTTAACGCAACCAATTCTGGTAAAATATGTTGCATTAAACCTGATTGTTCCAATAACAATAATCCAACAGATGGTTTCTCTGTCATCATAATTTTCTGAAACTCATCCATCACACGCTCAAAAGACACGATACTAATACGTTCAGCATTATCAATTATTGCCTGAAAAGATTTTTTTTCTATTTCGAACCCTAACTGTGCAGCAAAACGAATTGCACGCATCATACGCAATGGGTCATCAGAATAGGTAATATTAGGTTCTAATGGAGTCTTGATGATTTTGTTATTCAAATCTTCTACTCCGTTAAAGGGATCAATCAATTCGCCAAAGTTTTCTTTGTTCATTGAAATTGCCAGCGTATTAATTGTAAAATCACGACGTTTTTGATCATCTTCTAATGTACCATCCTCCACATGAGGTTTACGGCTATCTTCAGAATAACTCTCTTTACGCGCACCTACAAATTCTAAATCAATTTCTTTGTATTTGAACATTGCTGTTCCAAATCGTTTAAAAACTGAAACGGGTGATGTATTTCCTAATGCTTTGGCCAACTCTTTGGCTAATAATATTCCGTTTCCTACGGTAACAAAATCGATGTCTTTTTTTTGACCACGATTCAACAAATAATCGCGTACAAATCCTCCTACAACATAAGTTTCTTGATTAATTTCATCAGCAACTTCTGCTACATTTTTAAAAATAGGATTGGATACGGCTTCTAAGATTTTCATTTTGCAAAAGTATAAGTTTTGAAATAAAAAACTACTCTCTAATAACTTTTACTTCGTTATCTAGACCTAATTTAATTATTGTTGACGCAGTAAACTGAGGCACAAAGGTTTTGGTTTCTTCGGGATAAAAGTCAACCTGTTCTAAAATTGTTGGATTCACTTCTGAAAAGACTTTTGGCGAAGGTTCACCTGATAAATTAGCAGATGTAGACACAATTGGCCCACCTAATTTTCCGATTATTTTTTTACAAAACAAGTCTTCTGTCAAACGAATAGCAATTGTATTGTCTTCTGCAATTAATGACTGAGGTAAACCTTTTGGATTATCGTAAATAATGGTAATTGGTTTTTCATTCAAATCAATCAAATCCCACGCTAATTCAGGCACCTCCACAATTTCTTGTAACATTTTAGGCGAATCAACCAAAATGATCAATGATTTTGAAGAAGGACGATTTTTTATCTGATAAATCTTTTCGATTGCAGCTTCATTCTTCGCATCACAACCTAATCCAAGAATCGTATCCGTTGGATAAAGCATTGTTTCTCCTTGTTTTAGCTTCGCTACAATTTCGTTTATATCTGACATATTAATTGTTTTATAAATTTGTTTGCAAAGGTATTGTAGGAATTTATAATTAGGAACTATTCTATAAATTTTTTCCAAAACTGATAAGGTATTGGTTGGTTAAATCTATGACAAGCCATTGGTAAACGTCCTATATTCAATTTCATTGCCTTTTTAGGCTTTCTATCCATACAGAAATCCAATGCTTCTTTCCAATTAGGAATTTTAAAGTTTGGATATTTTTTAGGCACATATAACGACCAAAATACGTCTTCTATATGATAATCTGAGTCAGATTTTGTATCTAAAAATAAATGTATTTGTTTGGATTCTTCTTTTGAAATTTCTACAAATTTTTGCACTTTTCTCAGAGAAAAACCTCCATTCCCTACTTTAAAAAGACGTTCGGTATTTTTAAGTTTTTTACCCTTTAAAGAACGAATTATTTCATTTATTTTTTCGAATGTTAAATTTATAAAATTGCGTTCACTACCAATCCATGGGGCTCCTACATAATCATAATTTTTATTACACCATTCAATTAAAATATTTTTAAAAACATAAACATCTAGCTGGCAAATTAAAATAAATTCAAATGCAGTAAATACTTGGTAAAATTTTTCGTCTAATAATAATTGATTATAAGCATCGATTGATTTAAAACAATCAGATCCAAAATAGATAAAACTGTAATGATTTATTCTATTTAAATAAGGAGAATAACTTGAAATAGTCATTCCTTCAGGAGCAGCAAAAATTATTTCAAAATCATTGAAATGACGAAGAATACTTTCTAAAGATTTTTTCTCGAATTCATCCAAAAAATCTCTATAAATTGGAATAACCACTGCTACTTTCTTCAAATTATTCATAGTATTAAAAACACTTTTCAACAAAATTAAACATATCTTTGACAGATTAAAATGAAATATAGTTTTATTCTATATTAATTACAAGATT
>NZ_CALGVK010000035.1:0-3410 GCF_937930195.1 uncultured Empedobacter sp. | reverse complement strand
TTCCTGCTGATTTTGAAGAATCTCGAATTGCTTCATTGTTAGAACGTAAACTAATCTCAGAAGCTTAATCATGACAAATAAAGAATACATACAAAGCGTAATGTTGAGAGTTGGAGCTAATGCAAATGATGTCACTATTTTATTTGCTGAAAATCCAACTTTAAACCCAGACGGACAATTGATTTTAGAAGACTGCGAGAAAGCTTTGTATGATTCTTTTTGTTCTTGGATTCCGATGTATGAAAGTGTTTCCGAAGGAGATATGACGGTTAAATGGAATTGGAATGCGATTCGAATGATGTTAGGTCGTTTGGCTGCAAAGTTAGATTTACCTAATCCATTAGATGAAAACGAACCAACAGTAACTGCGATAGATCCATGGGGGCAATAGGACACGATCATTATTTATTTGTCGAAGATAATTCTTTGGTTTACGATGAAGAAACAGGCGAAATGATTCCGAATGAAAACGGAATAAAGTTTATTTCTATGTGTCGTGAGCAAGTAAATTCAAGTGGAAAAGTGATTGCTGGTACTGATGGAATTACAATTGCTTTTAATTCAGTGATTCATTTGGATAAATCTGTTTTACCGATTGAATTAGGAAAAACTATCATTGTTTCAAATGATTCAGAAGGTAAGGACGTAAGGATTAAAGGTAGTGTTCTAAGATTTACAGAAGGATTATTACACAATCGATTATGGGTATAAGACCGAATTTTTCGAGTAAAGATTTAGATAAGCTAAATCAAAAAATAATTGATGATACTTTAAAAAAATGTATTCAAGCTTATTTATACTTAGGTGAAAATGTTGTTTCTCATGCAAAACAAAGTGTTGGTTTTATGGATCAAACAGGAAACTTAAGATCATCTATTGGTTATGTACTTTTCGTGAATGGACAAGTTTACCGAGAATTTTACGAAGGTAAAGCAGTTGGAACATCCGAGGGAAAACAATTCGCTCGAGAATTAGCTTCTAAAGCAAGGAAAGCTCCAATAGTTTTAGTCTTTACAGCAGGAATGAATTACGCTTATTCGGTTGAATCTAAAGGTTACAATGTTTTAGCAGCTTCTGAGAATTACGCTAAACAAGTAGCTGATTTAATAATCAAACAAATAATGATGAAATGATGTACGATATTTTCGATGCAAACGAATTGCTTTTTAAAGCTTTAAATATCGATGAAGTTAAATCTGCTATCAAAGGTAAGTTGTATAATGATAGTCGTCCAATAAATTCACTGAACGAAGACATTGTCGTGAATACTATTACAATAACAACCGTTTTTAAACCTCAATTAGCAACTTCTAATATTAATATTTATGTTCCTGATTTAGAATTGGGAGTTAAAAATTCAAGAAGATTAAAAGAGATTTCGAGAGTTGTTCGCAAAGTATTTGAAGATCATCAATTCATAGGGAAGTCAGTTTATATTTCAGACTTAGGAATCATCCAAGAACAAAACGAAAAAGAACATTATGTAAATCTTCGAATACAGTGGAGAATTTACGATCAAAAAACAAACTAATTATTAATTTTTAAAAAAAACGATATTATGCAAAAATACACATTTGGGTTAACAGCTATATTAGTCGGAGCGGTTTTACCAACAGGGTTAATGCCAAGTTTAGCAACGTTAAAGAAAATTGGAGAAGTAAACGAGGGCTCGGCTTCAATGACAATGGAAAAGGGTGAATCAACTAAAATCTATGAAGAAGGAAATCCAACACCTAAAGTTGTAATTCCTAAACCAGATTCTGTTAGTTTTGAATTTGCTTTATTAGATGCAACACCAGAATTAATTAAAGAGTATTTAGGTGGAGTTACTGAAGGTGCAACCGCAGTAGGATTCTTAGGTAAAACTATTCAGGTTGAAAAAGCTGTTTTAGTTAAGCCAGATCAAGGTGTTTATTTCGCAATACCACGCGCAAGTATTACAGCTACTATTGGAGGAGAATTTAATTCGGATGGAACTTTAGTTATGACAATGACTGTAGAACCATTAGATCCAGGAAATGATAAAAGTCCAATTTCAACAGATTATTTAGCTAATCTTGAAGCTAATTTACCTCCTGCTGGATAAGTAATTTATTTAATATTTTATAACTAAAAAACCACTCTTTATAGGAGTGGTTTTTTTTATTTCCTCCCTTAACTCGCTCTTAACTCAACACTTTTTACAATACTAAATCCTTATTCATTCACCATTTTTGTATAAATCGAAATCCATGGATCAAAAAGATATACAAAGAGAAGAAATCAAAACTTTGATTGAAACGCCTTACGAGTTTGAAGTAGAATTCAATAAAAAAATAACTATTCAAGAAAAATACTTTTTTGGTTTAATTCCTTATAAAAAAAAGGTGGTTAAAAAGGTTAAAGAAAAATTCGAAATCAAACCTTGTACATTATCGACTTTGGACCGACTTTGCCAATATCAAATCGAATTATTTTTTGATGAAGGTAAATTGAATAACGAGCTTGAAATTTTTAATCAAACAAAACTTATTGCATATAAAAACGCTAAAATAATGGCGGATATAGTTGCAGTTGCTGTTCTTGGAGTTGATTATTCAAAATCAGAATTTAAACGAGTTTCAAACATTCTTTACAATTCTCTTACACCAGCTAAACTATTTGAGATTATAAATGAGATTCTTAAATCACAGGATCTTGCAAATTTTATGCACTCTACTCGATTAGCATCGATAAAGATGACGATAAGTCCGAACGAAGTAGAGTAAAAGGAATGAAAAGCACTTACGGAACAAGAGCTTCTATTTGTGCGCATTTCGGATGGACACTTGATTATTTAGAAAACCAAATCCCTTGGTCAAAAGTAATTCGTTTGATGGCAGATTTACCTTCTTACGATTACGATGATGACGAAAATAAAAATACCCAAACAAAAAAAGCAGTAAAAATAACAGAACAGAATGCAGACGACATTCTTAAAATGTTTCAAAGCTAATGGATATAAATAACGGAAGATTAGGATTTACCCAAGACTTAGATAATCAAAAATTTTTAAATGCACTTCGACAATCGAATAAAGGTGTAGAAGATTTTAATACACATGTTCAAAATCAATTCAAACAATCTACAGGAGTAGTTAATACACTTGCAAAAGGAGTAGCAGCTTTTTTAACAGTTGATTATGCAACTCAATTTGTTTCTCAAATGGTTAAAGTTAGAGGAGAATTTGAGCAATTAGAAATTGCCTTCACAACTATGTTAGGTAGTAAGGAGAAAGCAGATTCTTTAATGCAAGAAATTGTAACATTTGCAGCAACAACTCCTTTCGGTTTACAATCTACTTCGGAAGCTACTAAAATGTTATTAGCTTATGGAGAAAGTGCTGAAACCGCTTTGGATACAATGCGAAAACTTGGAGATATAGCTTCAGG
>NZ_CALGVK010000034.1:0-14502 GCF_937930195.1 uncultured Empedobacter sp. | reverse complement strand
ATATTTATCCTACCGAATTTTACTACCTTATGAAAAATATACACATTGGCTCTTTGATTAAAAAAAGAGTGAACGAATTAGACATTGACACATCAAGAATTATTGCTTTTTTTAAGACTTATACAGAAGAAGAAATAAAAGCACAATTCAAGAGTAAAAGTATCTTAACTGATGATTTGCTCAAATGGTCAAAATTATTAGAGTATGATTTTTTTAGAATCTATTCGCAACATATTATTTTGTTTTCTCCTCTTCCAAAAAACTCTTCTAAAACAACTTCCTCCACAAGTTCTGTATTACCAAGCTTTCGAAAAAGTGTCTATACAAAAGAGATTATTGACTTTGTTTTGGATTTATACACAACTGAAAACAAAAAGATTCAAGAAATTTCGAATGAATACAATATACCTAAAAATACCATCCATAATTGGATAAAGAAATATCTACCTCAAAATTAAATTTTACTCATCATGCAAAAACCAAACTACCAAAAAATTTATAAAGAGATTATTCAGAAAAAGTTCCCAGAAAAAATTCAACAAACCAAAAAGCTTTTAAAAAAAGAAATGGATGTTTTGGATGTCATCAAACTATCAGAGATATTAAACACTAACGAAACTACTGATAATCAAAAACACAAATCGTATGATTTAAACTCTATTCAGAAAATATTAAATATTCAGAAAAAGAATAATTACACCAATACCTATATTGCTGAAAAATATAAAATAAGTAGAAATACAATTGCTAAATGGCGAAAGATATATGATTATTAAATAGAAAAGGCTTCACGATGAAGCCTTTTTTATTGATTGTTTTTATCTTCTTTAATCACTTTATGTACTGCTAAAGTTGCAAAAGGTACAAAAGCATACATTATGTAAATGATAAAATCTTCATCATCCCATTTGTAAATTTTTCTAACTTTGAAAAGTAACAGCAGATAAACTGTAAACCAGAAACCATGGAAACTTCCTGCAAATGGCATAGGCAGCACATAATCAAATTGATATTTAATCGGCATTGCGACTAAAAACAAAAGTGCACAACTTACCGTTTCCCATACACAAGCAGTAGCGAACCATTTTTTTAACTTTTCGTCAGATACGTTTAACATGGTGCAAATTTAATTTTTTATTGAGACTCTTCTAATGACAATCATTAGTTAAACCGTTAATTTAACAAAAAACAATGTACAATCATTACTATTTATGATAATCATACATGTTAATTATCAATATTATTGATTATTTTTGTAGCTAATCCAAAACCATCTATTGAATGCATGTAAACAATTTTATTTCAAGAAAATTCAATTTAACATTACCTTATTGGACAATTATCTGCCCAATTATAGCAATCTTTTCGTTAGGATTTGCCGACCAATTTAAAGAACAAGTGTGGTTTTCTACAGTTTTAGGAATCATATTAATTTTTGCAGTTTTAGCAGCTGTACATCATGCAGAAGTTGTAGCGCATAAAGTAGGCGAACCTTTCGGAACCATAATTTTAGCCTTAGCCATCACTGTAATCGAGGTTTCATTAATTGTCTCATTGATGATGTCAGAACCGACTGGATTTCCATCTGTCCTGGCGCGAGACACTGTTTTTGCAGCTGTGATGATTATTTTAACCGGAATAATCGGAATATGTTTATTGGCAGGAGGTGTTCGTTTTAGGGAGCAAAACTTCATTAAACAAGGTGTTTCGACAGCCCTTATTACTTTGGTTGCTATTTCTATTTTAACATTAGTTTTACCCAACTTTTTGACATCAGAAAAAGGCGGTGAATTTTCGTCTTCCCAATTAATTTTTGTCGCAATTATTTCTCTTATTTTATATGGCGGATTTATTTCTGTACAAACTATTCGACACAGAGATTATTTCCTTCCACAAAATAATTCTGATAACGTTGTTTCCGAATTACATGTTGAAAAACCTAATCTACTAACAACCATTTCTAGTTTAGTTTTATTAATATTTGCACTTGTTGCAGTTGTATTATTATCTAAGAAACTATCGCCTACCATCGAATCAATTGTGATGGAATTTGGAGCTCCAAAATCGTTGGTCGGAATTATTATTGCTGGAGTTATTTTATTACCAGAAGGCTTAGCAGCGTATAAAGCTGCGAAACAAGACCGCTTACAAACAAGTCTTAATTTGGCTTTAGGTTCTGCTTTAGCTTCAATCGGATTAACGATACCAGCTGTTGCAATTGTATGTTATTTTACAGGATTAGAAGTTACGTTGGGTATCGATGCTAAATCTTCTGTCTTATTGGTACTTTCGCTGTTTACAGTTTATTTATCTCTAAGTTCGGGCCGTACAAATATTCAACAAGGAATTGTTTTATTAACCCTTTTTGCAACCTATTTATTTACAACAATTGTCCCTTAAAAATAAGTTTTAAAAACTAAAAAAGCGACTTGAATTATCAGTCGCTTTTTTTATGCTTAAAATAAATAGTTGCTCTATCTTTTAGGTAACGAAACCATATTCGAATCCATTTTTTGGTCTTTTTCTAAAAATATTTTCCCTCTCAATATACCTTGAATTGTATTGATTAATTCTTTTTCAAAAGAATCCCTCAGTTGAGATTGATGAAAAATCAATGAAACTTCTCGCGTAGGAACTGGAGATTCGAAATTCTTTACAAACTTTTTATATTCATCTGATAAATCATCCGCAACCAACGCTGGTAACAATGTCATTCCATATCCATCGTTTGCTAATTTTATCAAAGCTTCGAAACTTCCTGAATCCAATTTTATCGGACGGTTTTTCATATTAGATGTATCGCATAATGCCAATACATTATTTCTAAAACAATGACCTTCTTGTAAAATCAATAAATCTGAAGTATCTAAATCATTTTCATTAATTTTTTCTTTGCCCGCTAAACGATGTCCATTTGGAACATAACCTACCAACGGTTCATAATATAAAGGTCTTTCTATCAGTTGATCTTCGAATAATGGAGAAACGACAATTCCAAAATCTAATGAGCCGTCTTTTATTCCTTTTACAATTTTATCCGTTTGCAATTCTTTGATAATCAAATTTGATTTCGGATTATTTTTTTGAAAAGTTTTATAAAACAATGGCACCAAAGATGGTAAAACGGTTGGTATAACTCCAATCACAAAATCACCTTCTAACAAACCTTTTTCTTCGTTAACAAGATGTTTCATTCGATTAGCTTCCATTAAAATTGTTTTGGCTTGTGCAACAATTTTTTCTCCAATTTGTGTAATCTTAATTGGATGCGAAGTTCTATCGAAAATATCAATATTTAACTCTTTTTCCAATTTCTGAATTTGCATGCTCAACGTTGGTTGAGTAACAAAGGATTTATCAGCAGCAATTGTAAAGTTCTTATGCTCAGCAACAGCCAGCACATATTGTAATTGTACTAATGTCATATTTAAAAATTGATATCTATAAATTTTTGTGATAAAGATATGGATTATTATATTATGAATCTATATCATAAATCATAAAAAAAGCTCGGATATATCCGAGCTTATAAAGTTGAAAACAACCTATTAGTTATTTAATTGTTTTTGAATTTCAGCTGTCCAATCTTGTAATTTCTTTGCATCTTCTGCTGTTAAAGATTGTGTGTAACCTTGTAATTCTTTTGAAAAATCAACTGATTGTTTTGTTAATTCTGCTAATTTATTTGCATCACCTGCAGTTGCTGCTAATTTCATATCTGCAGCCCATTGGTTGTATTTGGTAACAAATTCAGTTACTTTAGGATCAGAGAAAGTTGGTAAATCTTTTGCTACATCTGCAACTTTATCCATCGTTTCTTTACCTGCTTCAACTTGATCTTGTACTGTATTTGCTACATTTTCTTGCGTATTTTCTACTTTGTCTGCTACTTTTTCTTTTTCAGATTTACAAGAAGATAAAGAAACTACACCTAATACTGCAGCGGCTAAAAATAATTTTTTCATTTTAATTAGAGTTTAAAAGTTTATAATATTGTTTGATTGTTCAATTTAAACAAATCTAACGAATTATTCTTATTATTTTTTAATTTTCTTTTGAAAATAGAAGTTCATAAAGATTAGCATCATTACCTTGCTTTGCTAACAAGTCGCTGTGTGTGCCTTGTTCGACAATCATTCCATTATCCATTACAATAATCTTATCTGCATTCTGAATTGTCGCTAAACGGTGCGCAATAATGATAGACGTTCTACCTTGCGTTAATTTATCGGTCGCTTTCTGAATTAACTCTTCTGATTCTGTATCAATCGAAGAAGTTGCTTCATCTAACACCAAAATTTCTGGGTTATAAATATACGCTCTCAAAAACGAAATCAATTGACGTTGACCAACAGAAAGCGTAGAACCTCGCTCGCTTACCTCACTATAATAACCTTTTGGCAATGACATGATGAAATGATCTATCCCGATAATTTTTGCGGCATTCTGTACTTCCTCCAACGAAATATCTTTGTTCCCTAAAACAATATTATCATAAATGGTTGTATTAAATAAAAATACATCTTGCAAAACAACCGCTACATGATGACGAAGATTCTGTAAATCCATTTCATAAATATCAACATCATCTATTTTTATTGTGCCTGAATCAATATCATAAAAACGACTTAACAAGTTAATAATCGTTGATTTTCCTGCTCCAGTTGCACCTACAATTGCAACTTTTTCTCCTGGATTTGTAGAAAAAGAAATTCCTTTCAACACCAAATTATTCGGAACGTAAGAAAATTTAACATTCTCGAAATCGATTTTTCCTTTCACATGATCCAATTTAATTTTTCCATTATCCGGTAAAGTCTGATCATCATCCAAAATCTTGAACACACGATCTGCTCCTACTAAACCACGTTGAATGGTATTAAAACGCTCTGCAATTGCACGCATAGGCGCTGTTAATAAGGTTACATATTGTGTAAAGGCAATTAAATCACCAACCGAAACATCTCCATAAACTGCTGTTCTTAATCCTCCAAACCATATTAAACTTCCGGTTGCTAAAGCCGAAATAATATCGACAACAGGAAATAAAAGTGAAAAATAGAAAACTGTTTTTAGATAATTTTTCTTTAAATCATTATTAATTGAAACAAATTTATTGTATTCTGCTTGTTGACGATTAAATACCTGAATAATATTCATTCCTGTCAAACGCTCTTGTACAAATGTATTCAACTTCGCCACAATCGTACGTTCTTCTTGGTACACATTTTTCAATGCTTTCTGAAACAAACGTGTAATAATCATCATTAACGGAAGAATAATAATCACCACAGTAGCCAAAACCCAATTCATCCAATACATTACAAATACAATGAACACGATCTTTAGCACATCTCCCAACATTACCAAAATACCATCATTGAAAACCTCAGCAATTGTTTCAACATCTGAAACTGAACGTGTAACCAAAACACCGTTTGGTGTTTTATCGAAATAACCAAGCTTAAACTTGATCAGATGATTGTACAAACGAACGCGTAACAAACGAATAACACGCTGTGCAACAACATTTGCTAAATAAACCATGAAAAATGACAATATCCCTTCGAAAACCAACACTAAAGCAAGTTTTACGATTTGCATTTTTAGACCTGGTAAATCTTTTGTCTGAATGTAATCATCAATAATATTTCCCGTTAAATACGGACGATAAACAGAAAAACATGCACTAAAAACTGCTACAAAAACCACGGCCCAAAATAAATATTTGCTTTGTGCACCAATTTGTAAAACACGTTTTAATCCATTAAAATCAAACGATGTATTCTCGTTATTTGAACTCATTTTTAAATAATTCTTTTGGATATTGAACATCTACCAAATACAATCCTTGCGCAGGAGCCGAGGCACCAGCTGAAGAACGTTGTTTTTGTTCAATAATTTCTTCAAAATCTTGGATAGAAATTTTTCCTAATCCAACTTCAACCAATGTTCCAACAATTGCACGTACCATGTTTCGCAAAAAACGATCTGCAGTAATCTTAAAAACCAACTGATTACTTTCATTTGTTCGCCAAAATGCTTCTCTTACATCGCAAATATTGGTTTTTACATCGGTATGTAATTTAGCAAAACTTCCGAAATCTCCTTGCTTAATTAACAATTTTGCTGCATCGTTCATTTTTTCCACATCCAATTTACGATTAAAAATCCATGCACTTTCAAACGCAAAAGGATCTTTGAAGGGTGAAATAAAATAATTATACGAACGCGAAGTCGCATCAAATCGAGCATGCGCTTCATCATCCATCAAAAATAAGCGATAAGCGGCTATATCTTTTGGTAAAAAAGAATTTAATTTTTTGATTAAATCATTATTTAGTAATTCGTCATAATCAAAATGAATGAACATCTTTTTGGCATGAACACCAGAATCTGTACGGCCTGCACCAACTATCGAAATTTCTTTTCTTAAGATTTTAGACAATCTATCTTCGATTACTTCTTGAACCGAAATTTGATTGGGTTGGATTTGATAACCAAAATAATTTTTTCCGTTGTATGCTAATTCTAAAAAATATCGCAATTGTTGTAAATTTGAACAACAAAAATACAACCTTTTGAAGAAAATTCTTTTACTTTCGGACACGCATTCTTATATCGACGATAGAATTTTGGAATATGCGCAACAAGCAGACGAAATTTGGCATGCTGGGGATATCGGAGATATTTCTGTTACCGACAAATTAGCAAAAATAAAACCGTTGCGTGCTGTTTATGGAAACATTGACGATAATAAAGCGCGTGCAGAATTTCCTCTAAACAATAGATTTACCTTAGAAGGTGTCGATGTTTGGATCACCCATATTGGTGGTTATCCTGGCAAATATAATCCTGCTATTCGTCAAGAAATTTATACAAATCCTCCAAAATTATTTATTTGTGGGCATTCTCATATTTTGAAAGTTATGCCTGATAGACAATTGGGGTTAATTCATATGAACCCTGGTGCTGTTGGTAAGCATGGTTTTCAGAAAGTTCGTACAATGTTGCGTTTTGAATTGAATGATGGTAAAATTGAAAATTTAGAGGTGATTGAATTTAAAAAATAATGACAACGTTAGATTTTTGATTTACGAAATGAATAAGCGAAATTCGACTTTCGCTTTTCGTTTTACTTTGTTAATTTGAACGCTTTCAGAATCGAAATAAATTTTGGATTGGTGATATATTTTCTAAATTCATGCGAATCTTGACCTGTAAAATCCGTTTCTTCTAAAAACGTATAATTTTTTGAGAGTTCATCAAACAAATCTTTCTTAAATCCAAAATCAGTCGCAATCAAGTTGCGAGACATGAAACCTGTCTTACCCTTTCCTAACACATAATCTGTATTGTTAATCGTGATATGCATACGTTTCAGTTGAGTAGAAAAAGTTTTGTATTGATTTGCATCTGTGGTAAAATCAATCTTCCCAATTGCTGGGGCTAACATGATACTATAAATTTTATTGTTATTTTCTTTCAACATTTCGGCATTTGTAAAATCAACATGATGTGCATTTTTAGCACGTTTTATCTCACTTCCTCGCAAAGAAGGATTCACCAAAGCACTTAACACGACTGAAGCTCCACGACTGTGCGAAATCAAATAAACGTCTTTATTATGAATAACATTCAAGATTCTACGCAACCCAAAAACACCTGCCATTTGACTATTTGTTGTTGCACTAACCCATACTTTTGCTGCACCAAAAAGGCTCTCGTTCACCAACCCGTCCCAATAAAAATTGATTATCTCATCGGTTGATGAATTAAGATTCATATAGGTTTTGGCTTTGTTATAATTTTTTAAACTAAATAAATAATCATTGTCAATTCCATGAACAAAAATGATAACACGTTTTTTATTCTTAACTCTTTTTTCAATATTATTAAGACGTAATTCTTCGTAAGTCGTTAATTGATTTTGAAAATTATTTTCTGTTGCAATTTTCATTAGCGAATAATCCCTTCTACTTGCATTCATTGGTGGTTTTCCATAGGACTTCAACCAATTATCTGGATAAAAATTACCATTTTGATCAACAAATGAACTTGTTGTATTGGGTTGAATAAAATTATTCGGATTTTGTGAAGTTGGTACATTATGAATTGCAGCACACGATGTTAAAAAACTAATCATCATGATATAAAATACGTTTTTCATTTGATAAAAATTGGTATGCTAAATAACTACATTTTTCGTTATTTCGCAATAGATTTATTATCATCAACCTGAAGTTTAACAAGGTTTTAAGTAGAATATTCCTTCTTTACAACCATATTTCACAAATTATGATATACAAAAAACGCTCAAGTAAATCTTGAGCGTTTGAAAATATAAAATAATTTAACTTCTAATTATTAATCACACCAGAACCTAAAAGTTCATCTTCCTTGTACCAAGCACAAAACTGACCTTCTGTAATTGCCGATTGAGGATGCTCAAATTCTACATACATTCCGTTTTCAGCTTTATGTAAAATAGCTTTTTGCAAAGGTTGACGGTAACGAATACGCGCCATAACTTCCATTGTTTCGTCCGTTTTAAGTGCTAAATCTTCGCGAACCCAATGCACTTCTTCTTCTTTTATAAATAAAGCTTTTTTCAATAATCCAGGATGATCTGCTCCTTGACCTGTATAAATCACATTGGTCTTAACATCTGTATCGATGATAAACAAAGGTTCTACTTTTCCTCCTACACCTAATCCTTTTCGTTGACCACGCGTAAAATAATGTGCACCTTGATGCTTACCTACAATTTCTCCGTCTTCTTGTTTATAAGAAAATCCTTTAGCTTCGAACTCTAATGCTTCGTATTTCGTTGTAAAAGTTGGGATTTCGCGTTTATATCCGTTCCAATCTTTCGCAATTTCTATAATTACACCTTCTTTTGGTTTTAATTGTTGTTGCAAAAACTCGGGTAAACTTACTTTTCCAATAAAACATAGTCCTTGCGAATCTTTTTTATTAGCTGTCACCAAATCTTGTTCTTGCGCTATTCTTCTTACTTCTGGTTTTTCTATATCTCCAATTGGAAATAATGCTTTGCTTAATTGTTCTTGCGACAATTGACACAAGAAATAAGATTGATCTTTGTTGTTATCAGTTCCTTTTAATAACTGAAAAATCTCGTTCCCATTTTTATCAATTGTAGATGTTTTTCGTGCATAATGTCCAGTTGCAACATAATCCGCACCAAGTTCTAAAGCTGTTTTCAAAAACAAATCGAACTTGATTTCTCTGTTACATAATACATCTGGATTTGGTGTTCTTCCTTGCTCGTATTCATTGAACATATAATCTACAATACGTTCTTTGTACGAATCAGACATATCAATTACCTGAAAAGGAATATCTAATTTTTTAGCTACCAACAAAGCGTCTGCACTATCTTCTATCCATGGGCATTCATCCTCCAACGTTACTGATGCATCGTTCCAATTACGCATAAATAATCCGATCACATCATAGCCTTGCTCTTTTAGCAAATAGGCTGTAACACTTGAATCTACTCCTCCAGAAAGTCCTACGACAACTCTTTTCATCTTAAAAATTTCAGTTCACAAAGTTATAAAATAATATCCGACGAATGAATATCCTACATCAATCTATTTTTTAATTGATTTTGGTTGAAAAAATAAGATAAAAATAAGCGTACAAATTCCCGTCAAAAATGGATAATATAAATTAGATAAAACATCTATCGAAGAAACTTTTGCAACATTCGAAATAGCGTTCGCCGCAGCAACAGCTGCCAATACTTGTGCACCATAAGGTAAAACTCCTTGTACAAAACACGAAACTGTATCCAAAATACTCGCTACGCGTTTGCCTTCTAACTTATGATGATCAGAAATTTCTTTGGCAATTTTACCACAAATTAAAATTGTGATTGTATTATTCGCTAAACAAGCATTTGCTAACGCTGTAAGTGATGCAATACTCATTTCTGCTTGACGTTTTGTTTTGATATTTTTCGTTAAATGATAAATGATAAAATCTAACCCACCATTCAAACGAATAATTCCAACAATTCCGCCAATCACTAAACAGATGATACATAATTCGAACATACCTTTGAAACCCTCATTAATAGCAGAAATTAATGTTACAGTTGGAATGCCAGAATAAAATAATCCAATTCCAATGAACGAGATAATTCCTATGATTAAAGCCCAAATAACATTAACTCCAGAAACTGCCAGAGCGAAAACTAACAAATAAGGTAAAACTAAAATCAAGTCAAAATCTAACTGTTCTCCTTTGAAATTTGAAGTATCAAAATGTTGAGAAATTGAAAAATATATCATTATCGAAACAATAGCTGCAGGAACTACTATTCGAAAATTTGTTTTAAATTTAGATTTCATACTTACTTCTTGCGTACGTGTTGCAGCAATTGTAGTGTCGGAAATAAACGATAAATTATCACCAAACATTGCACCTCCAACGACAGCTCCTAACAAAATTGGCATAGAGCCTGGAATCATTTTATCCATTTGAACCGCTATAGGTGCCACTGTTACAATTGTTCCTACTGAAGTTCCTAAAGCAGTCGAAATAAAGCATGATAACATAAAGAATCCAGCTACAATAAAGGATGAAGGAAGGTAATTCAGAAATAAATTAACTGTCGATTCTACTGCGCCAATTGTTGCTCCTAAACTTCCGAAAGCACCTGCAAGTAGAAAAATTAATATCATTAGCATGATCGTTTCTTCACCTGCATTATTACAAAACGCTTTGGCTTTGCTTTTAAAAGGAACTTTAGGAAATTGAACAAACGCAATAACCAAAGCTAACATAAATACGACCAAAGCTGGAACAGTATAAAAATCGTTCAAATAGGTAGATGCCGAAAAATAGACGAGTATAAAAATGATTAAAGGGAATAAAGCCCAAAAATTTCCTTTTTTAGTGATCATATTACTTAAAATTCAGAAAAATATTCTGCAAATATCTTTCTAAATTTAGTATAATTAAAATAAATTATTTATTGATTTATACGATTTTAAGTGAATAGAATAAAAAAAGGAACATCTTTCAATAGACATTCCTTGATTTAGAAAAATTTTCTATAAAACTATTTTATCGTGCAATTAATTTATTCGTTTTTGTGATTGCGCGTTCATTCTTTTCATCAATCCAAGCCTGACCTTTCATTTTACGCATTACATTATCGTATGTTCGCATCAAAAAAATATTATAAATCGCTTCTGATAAATTTTTTGGTTTGTGAGCCAACGAACGCAAACTCATCGAAAATCCTGGTGTCAAATATTTCATGTAATGCCACCAACCTTCAGGCATATATAGCATTTCTCCATGTTTAAGATCGGCTACCATTGGATTAATTTTTTTCAACGCTGGCCATTTCTCAAAATCAGGATGATCAAAATCAATATCTTCTCTACAAATAACCGAATGAGGTATTTTGTACATGTATTTTGTATCTTCTGGCGGTACAATTATACAACGTTTTTCTCCTGCAAAATGAAAATGCAAAATATTCGCTAAATCGATATCATAATGCATAAACACATTTGAACCTTCTCCACCAAAAAATAACATTGGCATCGATTTGAATAAATTCAATCCCAAATCTGGCATTTTATAATCTTGCTGCAATTGCGGAACTTGACTCATTAAATTGTATAAAAATATACGTAAATCAGTAGGTTTACTTTGTAATAAATCTACATATTCAGACATTTTCATTTTCGCAACAGGTTCATTTACTTTTTTCGTATAATCAACCGGATCATTATTATATAAAGGAACAATTTTGTCTCCTGCAACTTGTTTTATATACTCAAAATTCCATTTTTCATAGGCAGGCCAATCCTCTGTGATCCGCTCTACTACAACTGGTTTTTGAGGTTTTACGTAATATTTCTGAAAATCTTTCGCAGAAATACTTTCTACTCTTTCAACTTCTCTGAAATTAAAATTCATCTTTTATGTAAAATAAAGTGCAAATTTAATTAACTTATTTGTTAAATCCGGACTAATGCAATTTTCAAACCAATCTTTTTAAATTCAAGAAATAACTCCTTGTATATAACCATTAAAATTAACAGCTGCTTTATTTATTTTTTATACAAAATCAATATTAGCAATAAAGTAAATAAACAACACATCAATTGTTTCATTATCTTTACATTGACATATTTAAAAGCATCAACTTGAACCCAAAAAAAATACATTTTTTACTTTTTTTTATAATTCTGAATACATTTTGTTGTGCACAACAAATCTTTCCTTATTTAGAACTAAAAAATGACGACGATTTTGAAAAAATTGAAGCAATTAAACTCGAAAACAACTACAGTTTTCATCATTTATTAGGAAATCAAAGTAGCATTTATCATTTCCAAAACAAATCTGAAGATGAAATTTCGGCCAAATTTATTTATCCTTACCAAGTTTCACAAAATATTTATGAGTTAAAAGCTATAGTCAATGAAAATGTTTTTGAAATTCAATCCAAATCGATCGTAGATATTCGAAAAGAATTGAAAAACATTGATGCATCAACTGTTTTTAAAACTCAGAAAAACAATCAATTTTTGCAATTAGATTTAGGAAAAATTCCTGCGAATGCAACAATTAAAATTCAACTAAAAGTTTCGAAAATTGTTGAAGAAAATAATTTAAAATATCAACTTTCTTTTCCAGAATTTATCGTCAAAAGAACTGAATCTTTCACACAAATTAATCGTTGGAATAATAAAATAAATGGTTTTCCTCAACACATTAACTCAAAAATTAATCTTTCTGGAAATTTTCCCATTTCAAAAATCACTTCCGATTTAAAATTCCATCTTGATGACAAAGGAAATTATTCAACTGATTTTACTAGAACTAAACTTCCAAACATTCTTTATTCGTATACAAAAAATGAATTACAAACAGGAATTGAAACCTTTACCAAAAATGGTTGCGATTATATTTTAGGAACGATAGATCCAGGAAAAAACAATTTAAACTTTACTACACCACGCGAATTTTTGTTTGTCTTAGATGCTTCAGGTTCGATGATGAACCAACCAATTGAAACCATCAAAAAATTGATGAATCAAATTTTACCTAAATTAAATGAAACAGATAAATTTAATGTACTGATTTATTCGACAAAAAATGATTTAATCTTCAAAAAATCGCAATTAAAAACAAAAGAAAATATCAATTTTGCATTACAAAAAATTAATTCTTTAAGTGGGAATGGTGAAAAATTATTGGATGAAGCCATCAATCAAATTCAGAAAAATCCTTTTGATAAAAATTATAAACGAATTATAGCTATTATTTCGGATGGAAAAATGAATTTGAATGAAACTGTTTATAATTCGCTTCGAAATTATGCAAAAGACACGCAATTTATTACACTTGGAATTGGAAGAGAATTAGATTATAAAGCGATGAATTTTATTAGTTTGGCGACAGGTACTCTTCCAATTACAGTAAACGAACCGAAAGAATTTAACCAAAAAACTACTCAATTTTATCAAGCTATTATCAATTCATCTATTTATCATATAAAAGTACAATCAGCACAAATCAACCTCAGCGAAACATTTCCTAAAAATTTCAATACCTATTTGGCACAAAATACTGTCAATTTTGTTTCACGTGATTGCAATCGTCGATATCCAAAAAAAATGGAATTAATTGGAAATCAATCCAATCAAAATTTTACTCAAACATTTGAAATTAATCAGCCTAATCAACGCGAATTTACAGAAGCAATTACCTTTTATTGGGCGAAGCAAAAAATTGATTATCTCTTGAAAGATGAGGAACGTTGTGGCGAAATGTGTAAGAAAGATGGACGATATAGAAAAGAAATTGAGAAAATTGGAACTGAATTCAATATTTCGACTCCATATAATTTATTGATACAAAAAGATTATCTTGAAAATTTCAACAACGATTATGATACAGATGGCGATGGCGTGATGGATTTGGAAGACGAATGTCCGCTCGTAAAAGGAAATCGTTTTGGAAATGGTTGTCCAGAAGAAAATTTGAACGAAGAAAAAATCGGAAATTATGTACAAGATTTTTCAAATTATTTGATGGAAACGGTCGAATTTGATTTTGATAAAGCTGAAATTAGAACAATTGATTATCCAAAATTGAATCAAGTTGTATCAATAATGAAGCGAAATCCTACGCTATATTTCGTAATAGAAGGACATACCGATGCTGTGGGAACGGAATCATACAATTTTGATTTATCTCAACGAAGAGCGAATGCAGTATTGAATTATTTGATTGAAAAAGGATTAAATAAAAATCGATTCACAATTTTTGGTAAAGGTTTTTCTGATTTGAAACACAAAGAATGCAATCCTGCAACGAATTGTATTGATTGGAAAAATTTTGAAAATCGACGAGTGAGGTTTAAGATAAAATTGTAAATAAAAAAGACCGAGAAAATCTCGGTCTTTTAATATTTTATAAATCTTTAATTAAGAAATTCTTTCAATC
>NZ_CALGVK010000033.1:0-43240 GCF_937930195.1 uncultured Empedobacter sp. | reverse complement strand
TTTCTACCGGAATGGGATCAGAAATTCAAAAGCCTTTGGCAATTATGATTGTAGGAGGATTAATCATTTGTTTAATCCTATCCTTTACAATTCTTCCAGTTGTATTTTATTATGCATACAGAAAAGAATATCAACAGAAATTCCTGAAATAATTTGTAGTTGTTTATTTTATTAAAAGAAATAGCGAGCATTAGCTCGCTATTTTAGTATTTATAATTTCTTCTGAATAATTATCCTTCAAAAAATTCTGCTACATAGCGTTCTGCATCTAAAGCTGCACCACAACCAGCACCTGCTGCTGTAATTGCTTGTCTGTAAACAGAATCTTGTACATCACCCGCAGCAAAAACTCCAGGTATATTTGTTTTGTACGAACGATCTTGCGTAATTAAATAACCCGTTTCGTCCATATCCAATTTACCAACAAATAAATCTGTATTTGGTTTATGTCCAATTGCGATAAAAACACCATCTACAATTAATTCTTTTTCTTCATTCGTTACATTGTTGATAATTTTAGCTTTCTCAACAACATTATTTCCATCAAGACCAATTAATTCGTGGTTGTATAAAACCTCTAAATTTTGTGTATTAGCTACACGATCTTGCATCGCTTTAGAAGCGCGCATTTCGTCTTTACGAACCAATAAATAGACTTTATTACAAAGTTTTG
Source organism: uncultured Empedobacter sp. (assembly GCF_937930195.1). Classification (NCBI taxonomy): domain Bacteria; kingdom Pseudomonadati; phylum Bacteroidota; class Flavobacteriia; order Flavobacteriales; family Weeksellaceae; genus Empedobacter; species uncultured Empedobacter sp. The sequence goes on along the minus strand of NZ_CALGVK010000033.1, from coordinate 42,567 downwards.
ATAAGTATGTAGCTTCCTCAGCAGCAGTATCACCACCACCAACTACAGCAACATCTTTTCCACGGTAGAAGAAACCATCACAAGTAGCACAAGCCGAAACTCCGCTACCAGCATACTTTGTTTCATCATCTAATCCTAAATATTTTGCAGTTGCACCAGTAGAAATAATGATAGAACGTGTTTGATACTCAGCTGTATTTGTTTTTACATGGTGGATATCACCTTCTTTTTCTCCAAAAGTTACTTCCGTTACATATTCATATTTAATCTCAGTTCCAAAACGCTCTGCTTGTTTTTGTAAATCAGCCATCAATTCTGGTCCAGTTACTGCTTCAGGATAACCCGGGAAATTTTCAACATCGGTTGTTGTTGTTAATTGACCACCAGGCTCCATTCCTGTTAAAATTAACGGATTCATATTAGCACGAGCCGCATAAATCCCTGCAGTATAACCAGCTGGTCCCGATCCTATAATGATGACTTCTCTTACGTTATTTTCCATTGTGAGTTTTATTTTTTACAAATTTAGTTATTCTAATTTTACTTTTAGTATAAGATTATTTCTTAAAATTATAGATGCATAATTTTATACACTAATTCAATCAACAATTGGCTTGGCGTTACATTTCCTGTTGTGCCAACACCTTTACCTTTCAAGTCATATTCGCGAATAAAAGAAATAATTCTCGTTGCTTTTTTTAACGGATAATTATTTGCTGCCGTCATCATTCCTTGTACAAAATAAGGGTTAATACCTAAAACTTTTGCCAGATTTTGTTTCGATTTATCCGCTGTCACATGGATTTGAATGATATTCGTAAACAAATTGAAAATTGTTGTGATAGAAACCACATACGGATTATCTTTTGGATTTTTTTCGAAATATTTGATAATTTTAAATGCTTTCTCGATATTTTTCGTTTCGATTGCATTTCGTAATTCAAATACATTATAATCCTTGCTAATCCCAATATGTTCTTCGATATGTTTGGGTGTAATCGTTTTATCAGCACCAACTATTGTAAATAATTTTTCTAATTCATTGTTCAAACGAGATAAATCGGCACCAACATATTCGGTCAATAGAAACTTTGCTTTTGGTTCAATTTTAAATTGATTGGTAGTTACTTTTTGTTCTATCCAAGCAGGAATTTCGCTTTCATAAATCTTTTTAAATTCAAAATAAAACCCTTTTTCATTCAGAATCTTGTAGATTTTTTTACGTTTGTCTAATGTATTTCCTTTGTAATTGATGATTAAAATTGTTGAATCTTGAACTTGATTTGCATACATTTCCAATTGATCAATCGAACGACTCAAATGTTGAGCTTCTTTTACAATAACAACCGATTTTTCCGCACCCATTGGGTATTGACGCGCCATTCCAATTAATTGTCCAATTTCTACATCTTGTCCATAAACAATTGTTTGATTAAATCCTTTTTCTTCTTCAGGTAAAATAGTTTCTTCTAACAAATCAGTTACCTGATCGATGAAAAACGGTTCGTCGCCCGCTAAGAAGTAAATCGGTTTATAGTGTTTGTTTTTTATATCTTTGATCAAAGATTCTACAGGACTCATACAATGACTGAATTAGTACAATTAAATTTTTCCGAAAAATACCAAATAAGATTGAAACAAGCCCAAGATAAATTGTATATCTTTTGTTTGATTCGAAAAAAATGGTTGGTCTATACACCCGAAGAATGGGTTAGGCAACACGTTCTGAATTATTTAATCTACGATTTAGGTTATTCAACTTCTGCGATTGCCTTAGAAGTTCCTATTGATATCACAGGAATGCGAAAACGTGCAGATATTGTAGTTTATCAACAAGAAAAACCTTGGATTATGGTGGAATGTAAAGCGCCTCATATACCAATTTCGCAAGCAACTTTTGATCAAATAGCACGTTACAATATTGTGTTAGGTTCTCAATTATTGATGGTTACAAATGGGTTGAATCATTTTTATTGCATGATGGATTTTGAAAATAAACGGTATAATTTTTTGAAAGAGTTGCCGAAAAAATGTTAATTTGCTAATTCGGTAATGAGTTGATGTGAAAATAATATGATTTGAAAAAGATTTTTTTATTACTTGTAATTTTTAATATAAATTGTTCTAAGCAAAATAATAAACTTACTGAACAAGTTTCTAAGTACGATGATGCTTCTTGGCATTATGGAAATGATTATCCAAAAGATTTAACTCAGGAAAATGCTTCTACGCATATCGGAATGTATTTAAAATGGTGTATTCATCATAATTTAATTTCTTCTGAATTGATTGAAGATACAAAAGATGGTATTGATGATGTGAAGAGCAATAGAATTACTGGAGCTACTTTTCTTATTAAATATTCTGACGGAAAATTTTTAGATTCTGATTTAAATGAAATTGGTAAGAATTTTACAAAAGATTATTATGAAAATGATTCTAAATTTTCTAAGATGTATGGTTCATATTTGGATGATTATACAAATCTATTTCAAAAGATTATTGATAATAAATCTGTTTACCATGTTGAAGACTCAGAGCTAAATTATTTGCTAATAAAAGAAAAGATTGATAAAAAGTTCGAAATTTGGAAAAATTTTGAATCAAAATAACAAAATCCACTCAAACGAGTGGATTTCACATTTCTAAAAATCTTATCTAAAAAAAATTAGTGAGAGATGTTTAATTGGAAAACAGCTTCCAAATCATCATTAGAATTAAGAGACACACCTAAATCTTTTACTAAACCAGAACTAACTCCATAAACCCAACCGTGCACATGTAAATCTTGACCTTTTGCCCATGCATTTTGTACAATTGACGTTTTTGCTAAATTAAGAACTTGTTCAGCAGCATTAATTTCGACTAAGCGATCACATTTTGTGTTCTCATCTGTAATGGCATCCAATTCTGCTTTATTGAAACGATAAGTATCTTTGATGTGACGTAACCAATTGTCAATTAATCCAACGGAAGCATTTCCCATTGCTGTTTTTACACCACCACATCCATAGTGTCCGCATACAATAATATCTTTTATTTTTAAGACATTTACAGCATAATCTAACACAGAAAGCATATTCATATCTGTGTGAACAACCATGTTGGCAATGTTACGATGCACAAATACTTCACCAGGTTGCGCACCAATAATTTCGTTGGCTGGAACTCGGCTATCAGCACAACCAATCCACAAAAGAGGAGGTTGTTGACCTTGAGCCAATTTGGTGAAAAAATCGGGGTCTAAATTTAATTTTGATTCAACCCATGCTTTGTTATTATCTAATATTTGTTTGTAATATTCGTTTGTCATTTTATATTGTTTTGTTTTTATTTTTTTTAATGTGCTCCAGCGACTAATACGTAACCAAAAAATTCTCTAAAAGAGGGAGGATTATCGACAGTTCCACGTTCAGAAATTAATCGGATATTAATGTTATTATTTTTAGCTTTTACCTTAAATTCATCCAAATATTCGATGATATCATAATCTAATATTCGAGTTTTACGGACATCTAATTCTAAGTTAGATCCAGGTTTCAATCCATCTAATTCTTTTACAATTGCTCCGCGGTTAACAAAAGTTACTTCTTCAGCAAAATTCATATGAAAAATGTTTCCTTCTTTTACTAACATCACATGCGAATTATTATACGATTTGATCAATGAAACGACAACACCAACAATTAAACCGATGATAATTCCTTTCAGCAAATCTGTTGCAAGAATAGCAATCACTGTAACAGCGAATGGAATTAATTGATCTTTTCCTAATTTTTTCATGTCCAAAAATTGTTTTGGATTACCTAATTTATATCCAATAACCAATAGGATAGAAGCTAATACAGCATTCGGAATTAAATTTAGAAAAATTGGAATAGATATTACACTTACTAATAATAAAATTCCATGTGTAATTGTCGATAATTTTGTAAGACCGCCACTCATCGCATTGGCAGAGGAACGAACAATTACTTGTGTGACGGGTAAACCTCCAATTAATCCAGATAAAGAATTTCCAATTCCTTGAGAAATTAATTCGTGATTAGTAGGCGTTTGACGTTTTAATGGATCTAATTTATCAGTTGCCTCAACAGAAAGCAAAGACTCTAACGAAGCCACAATGGCAATTGTAAAGGCTGTTTGCCAAACTAACGGATTCGTTAATCCATTCGCAAAATCAGGTGTCGTAAATTGAGCAAAGAAGTCTGTGATACTTTCTGGAATAGGAACTTTTACCAATAGATTATGATCGATAGAGAATACTTCGTGATTGGTGTCTCCAATCGTAATTTGATATAAAATTCCAATTAAAACCGCTACTAACGATCCTGGTAATAATTTGAAAAAGTTAGACTTTTTGCCTAAGATATTATCCCAAACGATCAAGATAAATAGAGAAATTATGGTGATAATAATCGCTCCTGGTGTAGCATTCGAAAAACTGAATTCGCTAAACGAAAAATTCCCTTGATACCCGAAAGCTAACGGAATTTGTTTTAAGAAAATAGAAATACCAATGGCACATAACATTCCTTTGATCACTGAAGAAGGAAAGTAATACCCAATAACACCAGCTTTTATAATGCCTAAAAGTATCTGAAATATACCAGCAATTACAACTGCAACTAAGAATAATTCATAAGCACCTAAATCGGTAATTGCATTTAAAACAATAACGACTAAACCTGCTGCTGGTCCAGAAACTCCGATTTGTGATTTTGAAATTAAGCCTACTACAATTCCTCCAATAATTCCAGCAATAATCCCAGAAAATAAAGGCGCACCACTGGCCAAAGCAACACCTAAACATAATGGCAATGCAACGAAAAAGACAACAATACTCGCTGGTATGTCCTTTTTCCAATTTTGAAAAATGTTCATAATGATATAAAATGAATAATTTATTATTTTTAAAAATGATATGAATATTGCTGTTCTATTTCCAATAATTGGAAGAGAATGAAGCAAATAATCTGTAAAAAAAAATTAAATTAATTCAGGAGGTGGTGTTGTAACTCTATTGTTCAAAGATGAATAAAGTTTGGAATGATGAAAGTCTATAAAAGAATTTTCTTTTGATTTGAAAAATGTAAACAAATTGATCTCATGAAAATAATGTATTTTTTCGGTAATTTCTTTCGAAGACGTATGATGATTTTCTTCTTCTGTAGAAGTTTGTGAAAAAAGCGCTTTCGTTGATTCGCTTGTTATATTTTCACAAGCATTTTGCTCTAATTTTATCTGATAATCTAAGTACCCAGCAATACCTTGCATGTTCGTGCTGAACACCAAAATAAGCGTAAAAAAAATTCCAATGATATGTTTGATCAGATTGTCTTTCATGACGCAACAAAAATATATTTTAATTTTTAATTACAAAATATCTAAAGAAATTATTAATAAATATTTATCATTTTATTTTATATCGCTTTATTATATTTATTGATTAAAAATATATAGAGATACAAAATTGATATCATAAATCATTTTTAATCATTCATATTAGGGGTAAATTTGCAAAAATTTAAATTTTGAAAAAGTATATAAGTGTAATGTTTTTAGTAGCTTTGGTGGCGACTACTTTTGGACAAGGAAAACATAATAAAGGAAAATTTTATGTTTATTGGGGTTGGAATCATGCGCAATACACAAAATCAGATATTCAATTCAAAGGAAATGGATACGATTTTACATTAGACAATGTAGTGGCACATGACCGTCAAACTTCTTTTGGAATTAAGTATTTCAATCCAACATCAATGACAATTCCTCAGTATAATTTCCGTTTAGGATACTTTGTTACAGATAATTGGAACATCTCTTTTGGTATTGATCACATGAAATATGTAATGGATCAAGATCAAATGGTTAACATGAATGGATCGATTAATACTGGTTCTGAATTTGATGGAAATTATAATAATGTCAATCAAAAATTAACAGAAGATTTCTTAACATTTGAGCACACAGATGGATTAAATTATGCGAACTTAGAAATTCGTCGTTTTGATAATATTCAGCATTTTCCAATTACTAAAAATGGAAAAGGAATAGATGTTAACGTAACTGCTGGTTTGGGTGCAGGTATTTTATACCCACGTTCTAATGTGAAATTAATGAGTAACGAACGTTACGATGAGTTTCATTTAGCTGGTTTTGCAACAGCAGCAATGGTCGGAATTAACTTTACTTTCTGGGATTATTTCTTTATACAAGCAGAAATGAAAGGAGGTTATGCTAATATGAATGATATTCGTACAACTGCCAATAAATCGGATAAAGCAAAACAAGATTTTTTCTTCTCACAACAAAACTTAGTTTTTGGAGCGATTATCCCAGTTTTTACTCATAAAAATAAGTTAAACTTTTAATTAAAGGATTAAATATAAAATATATAGCTTAATTTTAAACATCGATTAGACGATTTGAAAAAATTATTAGCGGAGACATCATTTGTATACATTTTGTATTGAATGATGTCTTTTTTTATGGGGAATATTTACCTTTCTCAATAAAGAATTGTTATTTTTACAAGGAAATTGAATAAAATTAACATGAATAGATTTTCTATATTAGTCGCAAGTATTTTAATGACGACGACAGCAATGGGACAAAAAGTGATGACGCCAGAATTGCTATGGCAAGTAAAAAAAGTTTCTCCAGTTGGAGTAACAAAAGATCAAAAAAATCTTATTTACAAAGTAACATCTACAGATGTTAAAACACAAGAAGACACGTCAAAAACATATATGATTTCATTAGCAGGTGGTAAAGCTTCAGAAATTGAAGACTACAAAACACTATTGGCTGATGTTTCATTAAATAAATCTCAACAATACAAAGCTGAAACAGAAAAGGTTAAATTACAAAAGGTTTTTGGGTCAGATTATTATCCAGAAATGGACAAATCAAATGTGCAGATTTACAATGAGTTAAATTATAGACATTGGGATACTTGGAACGATGGTCATTTTGAACATTTATTTGTGTCAGAAAATAAAGAAAATGCAACAAAGATTGATGTTTTAAAAGATGAACCGTATTCAGTTTCTGAATTTGTTTGGGCACCAGATGGGACAAAAGTGTTGTATGTTTCTAAAAAGAAATTTGGTACTGATTATGCGTTGAGCACAAACACAGATATCTTTCAATACGATTTAACAACAAAGAAAACGACCAATATCACAGAAGGAAAAATGGGGTATGACAATACACCAAGCTTCTCGTCTCAAGGAGATTTCGCTTTTTTGAGTATGGCGCGTGATGGTTACGAAGCGGATAAAAATGATTTAATTGTTCGTCGTGGTGATCTTGAACTAAATATTACAAAACATTGGGACGGAACTGTACAAAATTACAAATGGAGTAATGATGGTACAAAAATATATTTCAATGCACCAGTTGGAGGAACTGTTCAATTATTTGAAGTTGATGTCAACTTCAAAATGAAAAAGATGCCTTTCATAAAGCAAATTACAAAAGGTGATTTTGATATAGCAGATATTAAAGAAGTTGTAGGGAATAAGGCTGTCGTAACAAAAACAGATATCAATCATGCAGCAGAAATATATGTAGTTGATCTTAAATCTGGATCGTTAACACAATTGACAAACGAAAACAAAGACATTTTTGATAACATTGCGTTGAGTGATGTAAAAGCAAGAACGATCAAAACGACAGACGGAAAAGATATGCATGCTTGGGTAATTTATCCACCAAATTTTGACCCAAACAAAAAATACCCAACTTTATTATATTGTCAAGGAGGTCCACAATCTGCTTTAACTCAGTTCTATTCTCCTCGTTGGAATTTTCAATTAATGGCTGCTCAAGGTTATATCGTGATTGCGCCTAATCGTAGAGGAATGCCAGGACATGGAGTAGAATGGAACGAGCAAATTTCGAAAGATTGGGGTGGGCAAGTAATGGATGATTATCTAGCAGCAATTGATGATATTTCGAAAGAACCATATGTTGATAAAGATCGTCGTGGAGCTGTTGGTGCATCTTACGGAGGATATTCTGTTTATTATTTAGCAGGAATTCACGAAGGTCGTTTCAAATCATTTATTTCGCATAATGGTGTGTTCGATTTGAAATCAATGTACGGAACAACAGAAGAAATTTTCTTTACAAACTGGGATGCCGGTGGTGCTTGGTGGGAAACGAACAATAAAGCTGCACAAAAAACATATACTAAATTTGATCCAAGCAGTACCGAATTAGTCAATAAATGGAATACACCAATGTTAATTTATGTTGGAGGACACGATTACCGTGTACCAATGGGACAAGGACAAGAGGCATATCAAATTTTACAATTGAAAGGAATTAAATCTCGTTTTATTTATTTCCCTGAAGAAAATCACTGGGTGTTAAAACCACAAAATTCAATCATTTGGCATACAGAATTTTTCAAATGGTTAAAAGAAACGTTATAATTCAATTATAAACATATTAAATAATTTAAAAGTGCAATTTCTATAGAAATTGCACTTTTTTATTTGTTTGAAAATCAATGACAATATTCAATAAGTAATCCAATTATTTTTTAAAATTTTGCAGAATAGAATAATCGTTGTAAATTCAAAAACAGAAGTCAAACCCCAATTTATGAGTAAGGAAAATAACAAAATATACTTTTCAAATAGCCCATTTACAAACGGACACAAAGTAATAGATTTTGTTTGGAGTGCTCGCCTTGATGAAAATTTTGATCTATGGATGGATCTTCATTTAGAATCTGATAATTACGATCAAGAAGAGGAATATAAAGACGATTTAGATGAAATAGACGATATCTCGCAAGAAAATGTTACAAAACAACTTTGGATCAATTATGATCATGCCATTATTTCGAGCACATATTGGAACAATAAGGGAATTAAGATAGAGAATAATGAGCAATTAGATTTTAATCAGCTCAATAATAAAGTATTCGAAATTGATCCACTTCCGATTAATCTTGATGAACCAGAAAAATTAGCCTTTGGTGTTTCGATGTTAGGGAATGATACCGTTGCACAACACGAAATTACATTTTTAGATACAGAAGAATTTGGTGTTTTTGATATCAAATGGAAAGGAAAAATTGCCAATACACATTTAGGAGAAACTGATTTCGACTATGATTTTTATGTGTACATGAAGAACATAAAATTCAATGGAATTAAAGTACATCCATCTCTTGAAAAAAATAAAGTTGTTGAGTTTTTTACATCTCAATTAGCGCATTATAATGACTTTGAATTGGTTGACACAGATGAGTTAGAGTTAGAAAATTATATTTTAAAGTTAAGAAAGCAAGAAGATTAATTTTTATGATCAACCAAATTATCAAAAACGATGAAGAAGAGGCTCCTCAATTTCTCAATGAAATTCAATCTTTTGGCTATCTAATTGGTATCCATAAAAAAACGAGTGAAATTGAGTTTGCTTCTCAAAATATAACCGAAGTTTTTGAAATTTCTCCTAATCAAATTTTAGGGAAAAATATCGCTGAATTATACAATTTCGAAATCAACTTTAATGACGTTTTAGCACTCGAAAAAGGTGAGTTTTATCGTTCTCATATAGAAATTAATTCAGAAAAGTATGATGTAACCACTTTTTATACAAACGACTATATTTATATTGAGTTAGAAAACTTACAAACTTTAGAAAATAGATTAGATTTTTATAAATATTCTGAAAAGATTCTTTATGCAAAATCGACCGAATTAACTTGGGACAACTTAATTCTGTCAATTAAAAACCTGACAGGTTATGACCGTGTAATGTTGTACCAATTCCTTGAAGATGGAAGCGGAATTGTGATTAACGAAAAAAAGGACGATGATTTAAGTTCGTATTTGGGATTACACTTCCCAGAGTTTGATTTTTCTGATCAGATGAAAGAATTGTATTTAGAGAAGAAAAGTCGAATGGTTTCAGATGTAAATGGACCGCAGATTAAAATATTGAGCGCAAAAAATAAAAAAATTGATTTGAAATATTCATCTGTTCGAGCACTTTCACCCGAACATATCAAGTATCTTCGAAATTCGGATTGCTCTGCAAGTTTTTCAGTTTCTGTAATTATGAATGAAAAATTGTGGGGAATTGTTATTTGTCAGAATACAGAGCCAAAATATATACCCAATCAAATTCGTTTGCAAAGTGAGTTGTTGACGCGTTTAGGTAGATTGACGTATGTCAATTTTAAGTCAAATGAGCGATTAAAATTTCAAAATCAATTTAATGAAATTGCTATAAAGCTTAAAGAAAATCTTTTGACAGAGGAAAATATAGAAAATTCAATCAATACTTATTTAACTCAAGTTCTTCATTTAACCCAAGCCGATGGAATAGCTTTGGTTAATTTTGGGAAGGTGTATTACGAAGGTGAAACTCCAGAAATTGAAGAGATTTTGAGAATTAGAGATTGGGCAATTCATAATCATCCGACTCAATTATTTTCATCAAATTCTTTTTATGTTGATTATGGAAAAGAGTTAAATATAAGTGTAAAAGCCGCCGGTGTAATGTGTGGTTTTTTGGGACAAGGATTTAAGCATTTTGTGATTTGGTTTAAAAAAGAACAATTGCAAAAATTAAATTGGGTAGGGAACTCAAATCAAACCGACAAAATTGTTGTGATAGATGATAAAGAAGTGGTGTATTCATCTTCTAAATCATCGTTCAAAATTTGGCAACAAGAAATTAAACATAAATCGTTTATTTGGTTAGAAAAAGAGAAATATGTTGCAAAAGAAGTCGTGAAATTAATTATTGAAACACTTCATTTACAATCCTTCAAAATTCATAGTTTATACGAACAGTTGAAAGAAATAAATGATGAATTAGATGCATTTACTTATACTGTTTCTCACGATTTGCGCACACCTTTATCTGTCATGAAATTAAATTGTCAAATGCTTCAACGAAGTTTAAAAGACGATGAAATAAAGAATGATCGATTACAAAATGTAGTGAAAGAAATTGATCGAATGGCAGAAATGATGCAGGATTTATTGGCTTTGAGTAAGGCTAAAAAATCCGAAATTGAATTATCTAACATTCAGACAAAACCAATTATTGAGAAGATTGTGCGTGATGTATTATTGTATTACAAATCAACAAATGCAGAAGTAGTAGTAGAACATATCAATAATGTATTAGCAGATAAAACAATGTTTTATGAAGTTTTTTTGAACATCATTGGTAATGCGGTAAAATATTCATCGTTAGAATCACATCCAAAAATTAATATTTCATCAGAAATAGCTGGTGAACATGTCGTTTTTCAAGTAAAAGACAACGGAATTGGAATAAAAGATGAAGATCATGAAAAGATGTTTCAATTGTTTAGTCGAATGTCAAATACTGGAAATATTTCGGGAAATGGAGTTGGATTGGCGATTGCACATCGTATGATGAATAGAATGGATGGAGATATATCTTTTGAAAGTAAAATAGGGGAAGGAACAACTTTTGTATTAACGTTTAAAAAATGTACGGATGTTATCTGATTATTTAAAGAAAAAAACAGCAAATTATCACGCAGAAATTGAGCAAAAATTAGAATCTCACAAATTATTTAATGGCACATTTACAGATAAAAATTATTTTAAAATGTTGCAGGTTAACCACGTTTTTCTGAAATCGTATGAAGATTCGATTAAACATTTATTGAATGATAAGGATATAGAAAATTTGGCTTTAACAAAATTGAATAAATTGCCTTTAATCGAAAAAGATTTACAAGAATTAGGTATAAATGAATTACAAGTAAATAAGCAATTTGAGTTAAAAAATAGAGCAGAAGCTATCGGAGCACTTTATGTAATCGAAGGATCGATGCTTGGAGGGAATGTGATTGCAAAAACACTAAAAAAATACCCTTTTTTAGAACATAAAAGCTTTAATTATTTTGGACATTATGGTGAAAATCTTGGTTCAATCTGGAAAACTTTTATTGCTTACATTGACCAAGAATTTACAACAGAAAATGAGCAACAACAAGTTTTTGAAGGTGCAAAAAAAGCATACGAAGATCTGATTAGCTTTGCATAAATATAATTCTAAACAAAACCTCTTTTTAACCTAAAAAAAGAGGTTTTGTTTTTTTATTCAGTTTTCTATTTATTCTTCGTAAGAATATTTATATTAGACACCAATAAGATAAACAATTAAGTATGAAAAAAATTCTTACACTCACAGCGCTTGTAATTAGTGTATTTTCATTTAGTCAGACAGGGATGAAATTTGAAGAATCAGATTTTAAAACGGTTTTAGCGAAAGCAAAAAAAGAAAATAAATTAATCTTTTTAGATGCGTATGCCGCTTGGTGTGGACCTTGTAAGTTAATGGTGAAAAATATATTTCCTTTGCAAACGGTTGGCGATTATTACAATGCAAATTTTGTGAATGTAAAAATTGATATGGAAAAAGGGGAAGGAATTGAATTGGCTAAAAAATTTAAAGTTCAAGGATATCCGACATATTTATTTATTGATGGAGATGGAAACGAGGTACATCGAACAATGGGGTACGTAAAAGAGGAAGATTTTATTCAATTCGGTAAAGATGCACTTAACCCAGAAGGAAGAATGGCATCGCTTGTCAAACGTTTTGAGGATGGTGATAATGATCCAGAATTTTTGAAAAGTTTTGTGATGAAAGCGGTTTATGCTGATAGAGATTTATTTGAAAAAGCACTAATTCGTTTATATAATGTAAACAAAACAGAAGAGTTGACAAAAGACGATGTTGCTTTACTTCAATATGGAATCAGTTCAATTGAAAGTCCAACATATAAAATTTACAAAGAAAGAAAAGCAGCTATCGAGAAAGTGATTACTCCTGCAGCTTACACAAAATTTGAGAATAATCTATTATTATCAAATATTTATAAAAAAACCTATAATAAGGATTCAAAAACCTTAGATGAAACACAATTCTTAAAACAAGCTCAAGATTTTTTAACAGAAGAAGAGGCTCAGCGGGCATTAGTTTCAATTAAAGGAAACATTGCTTATAGTAAAAAAGATTATGCAATGTGGGAATCATTGATGTTAGAAAAATACAAAGACGTATCTGCTGTTGATGCAAACGAATTAAATTCTGTTTCGTGGAGATTTTATGAAAATGTAACTGATAAAGGGGCTTTGCAAAAAGCAATTTTATGGGCACAAGAATCAGTAAAAAAGGACCAAGGTTATCACAATACCGATACCTTAGCACATTTATATAGTAAAACTGGCGACAAAGTAAATGCTAAAAAATGGGCAACAAAATCTATCGAATTGGCAAAAGCTGAAGGAGAAGATTTTGAAGGAACTCAAAAATTATTAGAAAGTTTATAATCAAATTAGAGGTATAATTCTATCAGAATCGTTACATTATTGTAACGATTTTTTTATTTATACTTTTTCGAAAAAAAAATGACATTTTTTTAATTCATTCTAAGCATAAAACGTTCTAAATTTGAAACATGAAAAAAACAATACTTAGTATATTTTCTGCAATTGTTTTAGCTTTTTCTGTTACAGCAAATGCACAAGAAATTGAACCTCAAATTGTACTTGAAAATCGTGTTAATGATATCAAACAACAAGAAAAACCTTATGTGATTTTGATATCAGCAGATGGATTTCGTTATGATTATGCAGAAAAACATGGCGCTACGAATTTATTAGAATTTGCAAAAAAAGGAGTAAAAGCAGATGCAATGTATCCATCTTTTCCTTCGGTTACTTTTCCTAATCATTACACAATTGTAACAGGTTTAACTCCTATTCATCACGGTTTGGTGGGGAATAATATGTTAGATAGAGAGTCGGGAGAACGTTATTCTTTAGGAAACAGAAATGCAGTTATTAATCCGAAGTGGTACGGTGGAACGCCAATTTGGAATCTTGCAGAACAGAATAATATGTTAGCAGCTTGTTACTATTGGCCAGGTTCTGAAGCGCCAATTAATGGAATGTTACCCACTTATTCTTATAAATATTCAGAAAAATCTCCGATTGATTTTCGAGTACAACAAGTTGTAAATTGGTTAGAGTTACCTGCGGATAAACGACCTCATTTGATTACGTTCTATTTTCCTGAAGTTGATCATGCTGGACATACTTTTGGTCCAGATGCTCCTGAAACAAGGGATGCAGTTCGTTTTGTAGATGAATCGATTAAGAAATTGAATGATGAAGTTGCAAAAACTGGGTTAAACGTAAATTTTGTTTTTGTATCTGATCATGGAATGACAAGAATTGATAACGAAAATCCGTTGAAATTACCAATAAAAATCGATGAGTCTAAAATGCAAGTCGCTTCAAACGGTTCGTATGTTAGTTTATTTGTAAATGATAAAAATGATATTGAATCGATTTACAACGAATTAAAAGCAACACAAAACGATAAATTCGAGGTGTATAAAACTACAAGTGTTCCAAAAAAATATCAGTTTGATGCAAAAAATGATCGATACAATCGTATTGGTGATATTATTTTGATTGCGCATGCACCAAATTATTTTGCAAATAAAAATGCACCAAAAGGTTCGCACGGATTTTATGTAAAAGAAACACCAGAAATGAAATCAACTTTTATGGCTTGGGGACCAAATATTAAGGCTGGAAAAGAGATTAAAGTTTTTCCTAATACGCAAGTATATCCAATGATTGCTAAATTATTAGGTTTACCAATTACAGAAAAAATTGATGGAAATAATCAATTAGCCAATAAAATTTTGGTAAAGTAATTCGCAAAATATTTCAATACTTTTTCTTCTGTTAAAAATTATTAGAAATAATTAAATATTAAAATATTCAATGAACTAAAAAAAGCTTCCTTTTGGAAGCTTTTTTTAGTTCATCATTTTGAAAATATCAACTAATTGTTGGTTTATTTCTCCTGTTTGATAATCCATTGGTGCTGGCGCACTATCAATCATAATATTTCCTTCTTTATCTAAAATTAAAAAAGTTGGAATGTATTGTATTTGATAATCGTAGCCAAAATTGTTTTCTCTTCCTGCAAATAATTGTACGCCAGACATCTGATTTTCTCTTACCATTTTCTCCCAAATAGGCTTATCCTCTTCTTTATCCAAAGAAATACTTACAAAATGAATAGGTGCTTCTCGAAATTGTTTTTCCAATTCTTTCATAAAAGGAATTTGCACTTTACAAGGTCCACACCAAGTTGCCCAAATATCAATGTAGACATATTTCCCTTTAAAATCAGATAAATCAAATCGTTTTCCATTGATGTCTGCTAACGAAAAGTCAGGCGCTTTAACCAATTCTTTTGGTATTTCAGTTTCTGGTGATTCATTTGTTGCAACAGAATCAATTTGTTCTATTTCAGTCGATTCTTCAACTTTTTGTTCTGATTTGTTACAACTAAAAAATGTAAAAATCATTGATAGTATTAGCAGTTTTGTTTTCATTTGTCGATTTCAACTAATTTATAAAATCTACTTGGTAAAGCAGTTTAACTGCCAAAAATAAACATTTAAACGTTATCAATTTCATAAAATACCTCAATTCACTTGACAAAGGGGTACCCGAGGTTGTATATTTGTAAAAAATTGTACAATTATGAAAATGAAAACCTCCGATTTCGATTTTACTTTACCTGAAGAACTTTTAGCAGATCGTCCTTCTGAAAACAGAGATGAAGCTCGTCTAATGGTTGTTCACCGTGATACCGGAGAAATTGAACATAGACAATTTAAAGATCTAATTGATTATTTCGATGAAGGAGATGTGATGATTCGTAATAACACCAAAGTTTTTCCAGCTCGTTTAATGGGTAATAAAGAAAAAACAGGTGCACAAATCGAAGTTTTCTTATTAAGAGAATTAGATGCAGAAACTCGTTTATGGGATGTTTTAGTAGATCCAGCACGTAAAATTCGTATCGGAAATAAATTGTTTTTTGATAATGATGATACATTAGTTGCAGAGGTAGTAGACAACACAACTTCTCGTGGACGTACTTTACGTTTTTTGTTTGATGGATCTTACGAAGAATTTCGTGCAAAATTGAAAGAATTAGGAGAGACTCCTCTTCCAAAATATATTTTACGCGACGTTGAGCCAGAAGATGCAGAACGTTACCAAACTATTTATGCAAAACACGAAGGGGCAGTTGCTGCACCTACAGCTGGTTTACACTTTTCTAAACACTTATTAAAACGTTTAGAAATCAAAGGTGTTGATTTTGCTGAATTAACATTACATATTGGTTTAGGAACTTTTCAGGCTGTAGAGGTTGAAGATTTATCTAAACATAAAATGGAATCTGAGCAAGTAATTATTCCTCAAGAAACAGCAGATTTAGTAAATCGTGCAATAGATGAGAAGAAAAAAGTTTGTGCCATAGGTACAACTTCTATGCGTTCTATCGAATCTTCAGTTTCTGCTGATGGTCATTTAAATGCTTTTGATGGATGGACGAATAAATTTATTCACCCACCTTACGATTTCTCTATTGCAAATTGTATGATTACAAACTTCCACACACCAAAATCAACATTAATTATGATGATTTCTGCGTTTGCTGGACACGACTTAACAATGAAAGCGTATAGCGAAGCAGTAAAAGAAGGATATAAATTCTACTCTTACGGAGATGCAATGTTAATCTTATAAGACAAGTTTGAATACAACAAAAAAAGATATACGAAAGCTTTCACAAGCTGAGATTGAAGACTATTTCAAAGAGATTGGAGAAAAGTCATTCCGCGCAAAACAAGTGTACGAATGGTTATGGAAAAAGAATGCCCATCAATTTGATGACATGACAAATATTTCTAAAGTTTTACGCGAGCAATTAGGAGAGTCTTTCCAGATTCAACCAGTTGAAGTTGATCTTCTACAAAAATCTAACGACGGAACCATCAAGAATGCTGTAAAGCTTCATGATGGTAACGTTGTGGAATCTGTTTTAATTCCAACCGATACGCGTACAACAGCTTGTGTTTCGTCTCAAGTTGGATGTAGTTTAGATTGTACATTCTGTGCAACAGCTCAATTAAAACGTATGCGTAACTTAACAGCTGCCGAAATCGTTGATCAAGTTGTGATAATCGATGACGAAAGTAAACGTTATTTTAACCGTCCATTAAGTAATATTGTCTTTATGGGAATGGGAGAGCCTTTGTTAAATTACAATGAAGTAATTTCTGCCATCAAAAAAATAACTTTACCAGAAGGATTAGGAATGGCTGCAAGACGAATCACAGTTTCAACTTCAGGAATTCCTAAGATGATAGAGAAATTAGCAGACGAAGAATTACGTGTTAATCTTGCGGTTTCTTTACACTCAGCTCGAGAAGAAGTTCGAAACGTAATTATGCCGTTTTCGGTTAAATTTCCGTTGACAGATTTGATGGAAAGTTTACAATATTGGTACGATAAAACAGGTTTGCGCATTACATTCGAATACATTGTTTGGGGAGGCGTGAATGATAAAAAAGAAGACATTGATGCCTTGGTGAAATTCTGTAAAAAAATTCCTTCAAAAGTGAATATCATCGAATATAATTCGATTGATGACGGAATCTACAAACAAGCATCAGAACAAGCAATTGATCATTATATAAAAGCATTAGAGTCAAATAATATTGTGGTAAATGTTCGTCGCAGTCGCGGAAAAGACATCGATGCAGCTTGTGGACAATTGGCCAATAAGACTGGTAATGATTAAAAAATAATCAAATGAAATATTTAGCCATATTTTTATTTTTGATTCTAACTAAATTCACCTACGCTCAAATAGTAGAAAATATCGATACAATTTCAATCGATGATTATAAAATGGAAAGTTTTAACTTACCGACTATCTTGAACGAAATTTCGGCTTTAGAATATGAAAAAGAAGATAAAAATGTGGCTTCTTTTTGGGGTTTAAATGATTCTGATTCCAAACCAGAATTGTATCGTTTTAATGCTAAAACAGGGGAGATTATCAATACAATTTTCATCTCAAACGCGCCCAATGTAGATTGGGAAGAAGTTTCTTCAGATGATAATCGAATTTATTTTGCTGATTTTGGTAATAATTTGGGTAAGCGTAGAGATTTAGCCATTTATTTCATCGAAAAATCGAAGATAGATTTCTCTAAAACTTATCAAGAATTAAAAGCAGAAAAGATTGAATTTTATTATCCTGAACAAGAAATATTTCAGTTCAAAAATATGACGACGAATTGGGACGCAGAAGCATTTTTTGTCTACCAAAATCAATTGCATATTTTTACAAAAGAATGGTCAAATTTGGCAACTACACATTATGTTGTTCCGATTGACACTTCTCAAAAACACGCTGCAATAAAAGTAGAAACTTTCAAAACAAATTACGCTGTAACTTCGGCGTATATTGATTCTGACCCAACAAGTCCAACCAAAGGAATTTATTTATTAGGTTACACAAAAGAAGCTTTAGCGTTTATTAACTGGTTCGATTTGCCAAAAGATAACAATCCATTATTCTTCACTTTTCAAGTTAAAAAAATAAGTTTACCTTTGGGCTTCACGACACAGTTGGGACAATTGGAAGGAATTTCAGTTTTACCAACAGTAAATAAAATTTGTGTAAGCGGTGAAGAATTTAAATTTAAAGAATTTTACGCTAAGCAAGTTATACATTGCATCAATAATTTTACGAATTAAAAAACTAAATTTTGGCTAACACGGTAGATTTGATTAAAGCTCCAATCGCGGAGGAAATGAAATTGTTTGAACAGAAATTCTTCGAATCAATGAAGAGTAATGTTTCGCTTCTTGACCGTATTACCAATTATATTGTTCGCAGAAAAGGAAAGCAAATGCGTCCAATGTTTGTTTTTTTAACGGCGAAATTAAATGGAGAAGTACAAGAACGTACCTATCGTGCGGCTTCTTTTATCGAGCTTATACATACCGCAACTTTGGTTCATGATGATGTCGTAGATGATAGTACTTTGCGTCGAGGTTTTTTTTCTCTAAATGCTATTTGGAAAAATAAAGTAGCCGTTTTAGTTGGTGATTATTTTTTGTCTAAGACGTTGATTATTTCGACTAAAAACAAAGATTTTGATTTACTTGAAGTTGTTTCTGTAGCGATACAAGAAATTTCTGAAGGTGAGTTATTACAAATCGAAAAGGCGAGAAAATTGGATATTACAGAAGATGTTTATTTCGAAATTATTCGAATGAAAACTGCTACGCTTATTGCTGCTTGTTGCGAAGCTGGAGCGCGTTCTGTTGGTTGCTCGGAAGAAGTTGCGAAAAAAATGCATCGTTTTGGTGAATTGGTTGGAATTGCTTTCCAAATCAAAGACGATTTGTTTGATTACACCACTTCTAATGCAATTGGAAAGCCAGTTGGAATTGATATTAAAGAACAAAAAATGACATTGCCTTTAATTTATTCTATCAATAATGCGAACGAAAAAGATCGTAAATGGTTGATTAATTCGGTGAAACGCTACAACAACGATAAGAAACGTGTGCGTGAAATTATTCAATATGTGAAAGATAACGGCGGAATTGAATACACGCAAAAAATGATGAAAAAATACAGTCAAGAAGCGTTGGATATTCTGCACGAATTTCCTGAATCTGAATACCGAAATTCATTAGAAACTATGGTGAAATACGTTATCGAAAGAGAAAAATAATATTCTTCACTTATCAAAAGAATTAATAATATCAAACAATATTAGCTCGTTTATCGAGCTAATATTGTTTGATATAGTTTCCTCTAACTTACTTTCGTTTTTTCAAGATGTAATAAAGTGCATCGTCATCATTTTCTTTCGAAGTGTAAGCAAATTGAAATTCATATCCATTTGAAGACATAAAATTTAATGCATCAATCATCGAATTAAATTTGATTGTATTTCCTTTTTCATCTTTAATTTTTAGCCCGTTTTTAAAAGAAATAGATTTAGTTTCTTGACCAAAATCTAATCTTATATTCATTTTTGTGCTCAAACCTCGTCCAGTTCCAATAATTTGTATATAATCAACATTTATATCTTTAATCGGTACATCATTTACTGTTTGTGCAAACGACAAACTTCCGAAAAGTAATCCAAAAGTAAGTGCTAATTTTTTCATAGTTTTAATTTTAACAAAGATATTTATTTACAAATAAAACAAAAAAACCGATTCAAGAATGAATCGGTTTTGGTATAAATTATTGTTTTTGATTTATTTTTCTAAACCCCAATCAACTGCAAAAACGGCTTGTAGAGCTGCTGTTTCAGTTCGAAAACGTTGATGTCCAAGACTAATACCTGTAAAATTATGTTCTTCTGCTGTTAGAATTTCATCTCTCGAAAAATCTCCTTCAGGACCAATCAGAATTAAAATTTTCTGCGGATTATTTTCTAAAACTCTTCGTAAAGGCGTACGTTCGATATCAGATTCACAATGTGCGATACATTTTGTGAAACTTTCAAAATCTTGTTTGATAAACTCATTGAATTTTATTAAATCATTTACTTTTGGTAAATATGCTTTTAACGATTGTTTCGTGGCAGATTGTACAATTTTTTCGATGCGTTCGATTTTAATATTTTTTCGTTCCGAATGAAAAGTTTGTAAAAAAGTAATTTCGTCAATACCAATTTCAGTTGCTTTTTCTAAGAAAAACTCCAAACGTTCCATTGTTTTCGTCGGTGCTATTGCAACATGCAAATAATAGTTTTTTTGCTCGAAATTTGTTTTTAAATCAACAATTTTTCCTTCAACTGCTTTTTTAGAAATTGATGTAATCTCAACTTCTGCCAAATTTCCTTTTCCATCTGTGACATGAACTAAATCGCCTTCATTTCCCCGTAAAACTTTTGCAAAATGATGACTTTCTTCTTCGTTTAGAATTGCTGTATCGTGATGAATTTCTCCAAAAAATAATTTCATTAAATATGGTATTTCGCTACAGATTTTGCTGTATTTTCTGTAAAGATTTCTTGATCAAATTTTAAACTTCCAACCATTGCAATCATGGCAGCATTGTCGGTTGTGTAGGCAAATTTTGGAATAAAAGTTTTCCAACCAAATTCAGTTTCTCCATCTTTTAGTCGTTGACGAATTTCTGAATTTGCAGAAACTCCACCTGCAATTGCAATTTGTTTAATTCCAGTTTCATCAGATGCTTTTTTAACTTTTTCCATTAAAATATTCACGATAGAACGTTGAATTGAGGCACACAAATCGTCAATATTTTCTTCAATAAAATTTGGATTCGCTTTGACTTCTTTCTGAATAAAATATAAAATAGACGTTTTAAATCCACTAAAACTAAAGTTTAAACCTTCAATTTTTGGTTTTGCGAATTTGAATTTTGTAGGATCTCCAATCTTAGATTTTTTGTCGATAATTGGACCTGCAGGATAAGGTAAATTTAAAATTTTACCTGCTTTATCAAAAGCTTCACCAGCGGCATCGTCAATTGTTTCACCTAAAATCTCCATCTCAAAATAATTGTTAATTTTTACAATTTGAGTATGCCCTCCAGAGACTGTTAAACATAAAAAAGGAAAAGTAGGTTTTTCATCGTTTGCATCTTCAATAAAATTTGCCAAAATATGCGCTTGCATATGATTGACTTCAATCAACGGAATATCCAAAGATTGACTGAATGATTTTGCAAAACTTCCGCCAACCAAAAGCGAACCCATTAATCCTGGACCGCGCGTATAAGCAATTGCTTTAAGTTCTTCTTTGTTAATATTTGCCTGTTTTAGGGCTTGATCTACGACGGGAACAATATTTTGTTGATGTGCTCTCGAAGCTAATTCTGGTACTACGCCACCATATATTTCGTGAATTTTTTGGCTTGCCACAACGTTAGAAATAATTTTATTTCCGTCAATAATTGCTGCGCCTGTATCATCACAAGAAGACTCTATGGCTAAAATGTAGTTTTTATCGCTCATAATTCCTTGTAGAATAAAATTTATAACTTATTTTTACCCTGCAAATATCGTAAAATTATACCATTGAAAATAGTCAGACGAATAGGAAGATTTTTATTGTCGTTGATTATACTTGTTTTAACCTTGGTTTTGACAGTATCAATCGCCATACAAATTCCTGCGGTACAGACAAAATTAGCACATTTCGCTTTAGAAAAATTAAATAAATCGTTGAATACGCAAATGTATGTTGACTCGGTTGATATTGATTTTTTTGGGCGGATATATTTCCATGGTGTTAAGATTAAAGATGATCATAAGTATGATTTTATGAAGTCTAAAACGTTGGAAACAACAATTGATCTTTGGTCGCTTTTGCCAGGTATAAAAAAAGACCATATCGATTTAAGTCAAGTGAAATTGATTCAACCCGAAATAAATGTGATCACATACAAAGGCGATTCGGTTTCTAACTTTATAAAATTTGTCAATGGTTTTAGCTCGGATAAACCTAAAGACCCGAAAAAGATTTTTAAACTTGATGGCGATTTTATTTTAGAAGAGGGTAAAGTGTCAATTGTTAATCAAAATTCTGGCAATATTTGGTTGGATGCAAAACAACTGAATTTGACGGTGAAGAAATTTAGATTGGTCGATTCTGATATTACAGGAGATTTAGAGAATTTTTGTTTTGTTGCCACAAAGAATAAAGAGACATATAACGTTCAGAATTTTACCGGGAAAGTTCATTATTCTAACAAAGAAATTCGAATTGGTAATTTGAATCTGCGAACAGATACTTCTGTGTTAAACGGAAATCTATTGTTGAGCTACGATGAACCTTCGGATATGTCCGACTTTTCGAATAAGGTACGTTGGGATGTTTTCTTTGATAGAGGTTCAAAAATTAATTTTAAGGAGATACGCTATTTCACCGAGATATTCGACAAAAATTCATCTGTAGATTTGTACGGTAAGGTAGAAGGACCGTTGAATAATTTAACATTTTTGGATTTCGAATTGAAAGGTGAAGATAACTATGTCGGTGCATCCCGATTACAATTACAAGATGTTTTAAATGGATCTTTATTAAATTTCTCAACAAGAAATGCAAAGATTAACACATCATATCAATCGATAACTAAGTTGCTTCCGACTTCAATAGCGAAGAGTATTCCAGATTTATTAACACGTTTTGGAGCGATTAATTACCGCGGAGATATTTCATTAAATCCAAATGAAATTAATGCAAATGGATATACTGTTTCAGGATTAGGAGATGCGGACATTAATGCTCAAATTAGAAATTATAAAGATGTAAAATCGTTAATATACAAAGGAACGATTGATGCTAAAAACTTAAATCTTCATCAATTAACGAATGCAAAAGATTTGGGTTATGTAAGTGGACAATTTAGATTTGATGGAAAAGGAACAGATCTTAACAATATCAATTTAAATTTGGATGGTACACTTCGTTACATTGATTTAATCGGAAAAAGATATCAAAATATTACGGTTGATGGTTTGGTTAAAAATTATCAATTTAATGGATTGTTTGATATCAAAGACCCTAATCTGAATGCGCAATTGAACGGAAAAATTAATTTTAGTGGAAAACCTTATGATTTTGATTTTACATCAAATATCCGTCAAGTTAACTTAGATTTTATCGGTTTAACAAAGAATTTAGGAGCGGTTGTAAGAGGTGATGTAACGGGGAATTTTCAGTTAACAAATATTAATGATTTACGAGGGAATATCGACGTTAAAAATCTGTATTTCCGCTCAAAAAAAGATACGTTAGAATTGGCACATGTCATGTTAAATTCTGAAATAAGCGGCTCAAATAAAATCATGACATTAGATGTTCCAAATTATATGAAAGCTACTGTTGATGGACGATTTAATGTGACCGAAATTGCAGATGTAGTCAATAATTCATTGGTTAATTTAGTGCCGTCTTTTCGCATGAAAAAAGTTTCGCCAAATCAAGCTTTTTCGTTTGATGTCAATGTGCAAGAAAACTTACTTAATTATATAGACCCTTCTATTTCTATTGAGCCTGACACACGTGTAAGAGGTTTTATAGATGGAACGAAAAACCAATTAGAAGCAACTTTGGAAACACCTGGAATAAAATATGCAGGAATTCAATTGTTTCAATCGAATGTAAATTTGAATACTATAGCCGAATTGCCTACGCTAAACGCTAAAATTGATAGCATGAAAGTGAGTGGTGTTACGCTGAATGAAATCAATGTAAGCTCGATTCCGAAAAATGATACAATGATTGTGAAAACAGATTTTAATATTGGACGAAAAAATCCAGTAGTATTTAATTTAAATCTTTTTCATACAGTACAAAATAAGAATGATTTGATTTTTGGGTTTTCACCTTCGACTGTTCAAATCGATTCGACTCAATGGACGATTAATCATTTAAATGATGTAAATTCAAATCGTGTTATTTTTAATCGGATCAATAATTCGTTGAAAGTTGAAGATTTATCGTTAGAATCAGAAGAACAAAGTCTGAATGTTAGTGGTTTGTTTAACAATAATATTGATTATAATTTCAATGCAGATTTTAAAGATTTATACCTCGAAAAAATTATTCCTAAAACAGTTTTAAACAACCTTAAAATTGTCGGAATTGCAAATGGAAATGTCAATATAGTACGAACAAAGGAAAAGTTAGAACCAACGCTCGAAGCTAAGATTGATAACTTAGGATTAAATGATTTTGAACTTGGAAATTTGACTTTACAAGGAGGTTATAATGTAGAGGATAAACAATTTAATTTTGAAACAAGTTTACAAAAAGAGCAAATTCAATCATTGGTTGCTTATGGTAACATTATCAATAAACCTACAGGTCCAGAGTTGGATGTAGATGCCAATTTTGATGAATTTCACATTGATTTCTTAGAAGGATTTTTGAAATCAGTTTTCTCTAATATGCGTGGTACTTTATCAGGAGATTTAAAAATGACAGGACCAGTTGATTTACCAAATCTAAATGGAAATATGGTCGCGAAAGATCTTGGGCTGAAAGTTAATTTCTTGGGAACGGATTATTTATTTGAAGGAGAAAACGAATTATTTGTTACCAAACAAGGTAAAGGACAAGGGATTATTATGTTAAATGATATTGCATTTAAGGACACTTCTTTTAATACTAAAGGAAAAGTGGACGGAGCAATTCTGTTTAGAAATTTGAGTAAATGGGGTCTCAACTTAGATTTTGATACAGACAATTTATTGGTGATGAATACAACGATAAAGGACAATGAATTATTTTATGGTAAAGTATTTGCCAAAGGAAATGTAACGATGTTTGGTGCTGTAGAAGAACTGGAGATTGCGGGAGACGCAACAGTAGTTGGAAACTCAGAATTAACGATAAACACTGGTAGTACAACAATTGAATCTGAAAATAATTTGGTTCGTTTTGTTCCTAATCAGCATTTAGACGAGATAGCAAAAAACAATGAGCCACATGCACCAAAAGGAATGTCGATAGATGTTAACATCAATGCTTATCCAAATGCTATGGTGAATTTAATTTTTGATGCTGCGACAAATGATAAAGCAACAGCTCGCGGTACTGCAGAAAATCTACGTTTCTTGATGAACAAAGCAGGGCTTAATATTACAGGGGTTTACAATATAGAAAGTGGAACATATGAGTTTAGACAATTTCCTCTGATTCCAAAAGATTTTAAAATAAAGAAAGGTTCATCTGTTCAATTTGCGGGCAATCCACTGGATGCAACATTAAATATTACAGCAGAATATCAACGTTCAGTATCTAATGTAGGCGATTATTTAGGTGTTGGATATTCTCAAATTTACGATGCAATTCTTTCCATTGATATTTCCGAAACGCTTAAAAAACCAATCATTGATTTTGGTTTATCAATTCCGAATGCTGGATCAGATATTAATTCACAGTTACAATCAAAATTCCGTTCCAACACAGAAGAACAGATGCTCCAATTTAGTTATATCTTATTGACAGGTAAATTTGGAGACGCTTCTGCTGTGCAATCAGGAGTTACAAGTACAGCTGCTGATATTGGTTTATCGACAATTGCAGGTATGTTGTCATCTATTGCAAATAATGTAGATATTCAAATGGAATATGTTGGTGGTAGTGCACAGTCTGATACAAATGATAAAATTAGAACATCTATTTCTTATCGTATCAATAATCGTTTAAGTTTAAGAGGATCTTATGGAATTGCCGTAACAAATAACCGCAATGTGCAAGAGAATTTTGATGGTAATTTTGATATTTCTTATGATATTTCAAAACTAAACAATGGTTCATTGGTTTTAAAAGCATTTACAAAACCAACGACTTTTGGACTATTGCCTGGTATGGAAAATAGCTTGAATCAAAGTTTTGGTGTCGGAATTCAATACAATAAAAGTTTTGATACCTTCAGAGGATTTTTAGGAATAGATGAAAGAAAGAAAGAATCTAACAATAAAAATACTGAATATAAACAAGAAAAATTTGATTCGATTGTACTTCCAAAACAATTTAAAAAAGAAGAAAATAAAATAGATTCTGCATATCAAGCTCGTAAAGATACAGTCAACGTTACTTATCAAAAATCTTCTCAGCCAAAGACACAACAAAAACGTCGCGGTTTAGTCAGAATTAAATAAAAAAAAATGAGTTTATTGTGGTTAGACAATAAACTCGCGCAAACAAACAAAAGTGATTAGTTCTTTCTTTTTTGAACTATTATTACAACAAAAGTAAAATATTAAATAAATCATTAAAAAATATTTTGATGTTTGTTTGTTTTATTTATAATTTTGCTAAAAATTAATTCGATTTTTTATTAAAATAATAATAATAATCAAAAATTAGGAAAATGAATTACATAATTGATGATGTTGATAAGAAAATTTTGATGTATTTAATTGACAATACAAGAATGCCATTTACAGAAATAGCAAAAAAAATGAATGTTTCTGCTGGTACTATTCATGTACGTGTCAAGAAATTAGAGGAAGCGGGAATCATCAAAGGAACTACACTAATTACAGATTATGATAAAATGGGTTATCAGTTTGTTGCATATGTAGGTTTATTGCTTACGAAAACAAACAAAACTCAAAAAGTAATCGATGAATTATACAAAATTCCAAACGTAACAGTTGTTCACGTAGTTTCTGGGAAATATAATATTTTCTGTAAAATTCGTGCAAGAGATACAGCAGATGCAAAAGATGTTATCTACAAAATTGATCAAATTGATGACGTTTTGAGAACAGAATCTATGATTTCGTTAGAAGAATCTTTTAATGATAAAAATAGATTAATGCATTCAATCTTTCACTAAGAAAAGTTCAATTTTTTAAATCATCCCACAAAATGACAGACGAAGAAAAAGAAAAATATTTTCAGGTCGCTCTCTGTTCAAGTCTCGTGCTTTTCGGGTTTGATGGAGAAGATCTAAAAATATTAATATATAAAAAACTTAACGATCCTTTCAAAGGTGCATTGGTTTTACCAGGAAAATATATTGCACCAACGGTAAGTAACGATCAGGCAATTCACGAATTATTAATCGAGAAAATTGCTTACGATGAGCATCAAACCTATATCGAACAACTGAAAGCTTTTACAAAAGTTTTTCGTAATCCATTAGGACGTGTTGTAAATGTTGCTTATTACGCACTTGTAAAACTAACACCTCAAATAGAGGAGAAAGTAAAAATGCAAGGAGGTGAGTGGTATCTATATGACCGCATACCAGATTTAGCTTTCGATCATAATGAGATTGTAAAATACGCAAAAGAACGTGTAAAACGCCGCGTAAAACGTCGCCCAGTTGGTTTTAACCTTTTAGGAGATGAATTTACAATTGCACAATTACAAAGTTTATATGAAAAAGCTTTGAATAGAGAACTTGATAAACGTAACTTTAGAAAGAAAATCTTTAACTCAAATTTAATTATCGAAACAGGCAATACAACCGACCCGAAACTTCATCGTAAAGTGTCGAAATTATACCGTTTTGACGAAGAAAAATACGAAAAATTGAGCTTGAAAGGATATGATTTCTTATTTTAAAACAAAGCTATGACAGATAAAAAAAATGAAACCAATAAAGAAAGAGAAGATCTTTTTGATGCTAATGTTTTAATGTCTGATAATACAAAATCAAATGACTTAAAACACAAAGGAGAGAAAAAATCATTCTTATTCAAATCAATGATCTTTATAATGGTTTTTCTTTTATTAAGTATTCTATATCGAGGTTACCAATTGTTAGTGACAAATGATTATTTAATGCGCGATTTACTGAATCAAGATGCACCAGAAATGCCAAGTTGGTATCCAATTTCAACTATTATTTTTGGTTTAATTGGTCTTGCAGGTATTTTCTTGGTAAATAAATACAAACGAATAGGTGTATATATGGTCGTAGGTTCATTATTTATATCTGCAGCAATACAACCAGAATTTATGGCAGATGGAACACTATTTACAATGTTCGCTTTATTTGTGTTTATAGGTTATGGTTTAGCAATTATTTATCCTTATTGGTATAAATTCAAATAATAAAAATTTGATAAAATGGAAAAAATAGGTTACAAAAAATTGTAACCTATTTTTTTTGATTGAAAATTAGTTGAGGTAATATCATTAATATGAATATTTTAAGCTTTATAATTGAGTAAGTTCATAAAAAATATACTGAAAAAAAATGAATATGTTAATTTAACGGCTATATTTGTCCTGTGTGGAAAAAATATAAATTAAAAGTATAAAATGGATTGTATTTCAGTATTTGATATGCTCAAAATTGGCGTAGGTCCTTCAAGTTCTCATACTTTAGGCCCTTGGCGAGCAGCAGAGGCTTTTCTAAAAGAGTTAGATGAGGCTTCAATTTTCAATAAAATTACCCGTATTTGCGTAGATTTGTACGGTTCTTTATCCTTAACAGGAAAAGGACATGCAACAGATTTTGCGGTTATGTTAGGATTGAGTGGCGCAGATCCTGAATACATTCCTGTTGATGATATTTCAACAATAATCAATACAATTAATAGTAAAAAACAATTAAATTTTGGAAGCCGATTTTTAATTGATTTTGATCCCAAAACAGATATTGTTTTTAATAGAGAGTTTTTAGATTTTCATGCAAATGGAATGATGTTTACTGCCTTTTATGAGAATGAAGAATTTACCTCTACATTCTATTCGATAGGAGGTGGATTTATAACAAAAGAAAACGAAGAATCAATTAATGCAGATGTAACATGTGCATTTCCATTTTTATTTAATACATCAACAGAGCTTTTAGCATTTTGTGATAAAGAAAATAAAACAATTTCACAAATCATGTTCGAAAATGAGAAAACACTTCGAACAGAAGATGAAATTCATCACGAATTAATGCGTGTTTGGAATACAATGTTAGAATGTATGTACATAGGATGTCACACAGAAGGTACATTGCCAGGCGGATTGAATGTAAAACGTCGTGCGTATGACATGCACAATAATCTGATTGGAACAACTCCTTATTCTAATCCACAAGAATGGATTACATCTATTCGGAAAACCAAAGTATATTTTCGTCAAATTCTGAAATGGGTAAGTTGTTTCGCACTTGCAGTGAATGAGGTTAATGCCTCGTTAGGTAGAGTGGTAACAGCACCAACAAATGGAAGTGCAGGAGTAATTCCTGCTGTATTGATGTATTATTTGGTGATCGAAAATCACAAAGCGGGACAAAAAGAAATTGAACAATTTTTAACAACAGCAGGTGTTATTGGATCTATTTTTAAGAAGGGTGCTACCATTTCTGCCGCGATGGGAGGCTGTCAAGCTGAAATTGGAGTGTCATCTGCAATGGCAGCAGGTGCTTTGTGCGAATTAATGGGAGGAAGTCCTGCACAAGTGACTATTGCAGCTGAAATTGCGATGGAACATCACTTGGGGTTAACTTGCGATCCAATAGGAGGGTTGGTACAAATACCTTGTATTGAACGCAATACAATGGGAGCAATTAAAGCGATAAATGCTGCTGAATTGGCATTGGATACAGATCCTTTAAATGCAAAAGTACCTTTAGACAAGGTTGTAAATACAATGTGGGAAACTGCAAAAGATATGAATAATAAATACAAAGAAACTTCTGAAGGAGGCTTAGCAGTTGCTGTGAATATTGCAGATTGTTAATAAAGTATTTATATTCAATCAAATAAAAAATAGTGTGTAATTTGTAAGGATTGTGAAAGTGTGTTGTGTGTTTCAAAAAAAATCCTTACATTTGCACAGCCTTTTAGAATTAAGGTACGGATGTTAAAGAATATTCATTTAGGGATTTTTTAGGCTGCTCAGCCATTTAATTTTATTCTTTCATATCTGTTGGTTATAATAATTTAAAAATAAAAACCGGATATGAAATATAAATGAATTTCAATATCACGGTATCGTATCTAACATGATTACATTCAAAGAATTAGGACTTCAAGAAGAACTCCTAACTGCAATTGAGAAAATGGGCTTCGTTAACCCTTCTCCAATTCAAGAAAAAGCTATTCCTCAAATCCTTTCATCAGACCAAGATGTTATTGCATTGGCGCAAACAGGTACAGGAAAAACTGCAGCATTCGGGCTTCCGATTTTAAATCAATTAGACAATAGTTCAAAATCAGTTCAGGCAATTATTTTATGTCCAACTCGTGAGTTATGTTTACAAATCGCAAAAGAAATCGAAACTTTTGCAGCTGATACACGAGGAGTACGTGTACAAGCAGTTTACGGTGGAGCTGATATCGTTAAACAAATTAGAGGATTAAAAGATAATCCACAAATCGTTGTAGGAACACCAGGTCGTACAATGGATTTAATTAAACGTGGTGCATTAAAAATTAATGACATTACGTGGACAGTTTTAGATGAAGCTGATGAGATGTTGAACATGGGATTCCGTGACGAAATCGATTCAATTTTAGAAACTACTCCAGAAGAAAAACAAACTTTATTGTTCTCAGCTACAATGCCTTCAGAGGTTCGTCGTATCGCTTCAGAATATATGCACAATCCAGTTGAGATTGCTGTTAGTAAAGTAAATACTACCTCAAAAAATATCGAGCACCACGTTTATTTAGTACGTTCATCAGATCGTTACTTAGCTTTAAAACGTTTGGCCGATTATTACCCAAATATTTATGGTATCGTTTTCTGTAGAACACGTCGCGAAGCGAAAGATGTAGCAGATAAATTGATGCAAGATGGTTATAATGCAGATGCATTACACGGAGATTTATCACAATCACAACGTGATCACGTGATGGAAAAATTCCGTAACCAAAACATTCAAATTCTTGTAGCAACAGACGTTGCAGCTCGTGGAATTGATGTTAATGAGTTGACACATGTTATCAACTTCAACTTACCAGATGATCCAGAAGTTTATGTTCACCGTTCAGGTCGTACAGGTCGTGCAGGAAACAAAGGGATATCTATTATTATTTCAGGTGGACGTGAAGCACGTAAAATTAGAGATTTAGAAAAATTAATTGCTTCTAAAATCGAGCCTAAAAACGTTCCAACTGGTGCAGAAATTTGTGAAAAACGTTTAATTTCTTTAATTGACAAAATCGAAAATATCGAAGTTGATGAAGAGTTAATCGAGCCTTACATGGAAACTGTAAACGAAAAATTAGCTGATATTGATCGTGATACTTTATTGAAACGTTTCTTAACAGTAGAATTTAATTCGTTCTTAGAATATTACAAAAATACGAAAGACATCACTCCAGAAGGTGATCGTGGTGATAGAAGTGATCGTTCTTCTAATCGTCGTGGAGGTCGTGATTTCTCAAGATTCTTCATTAACATTGGACAAAAACACAACTTACGTGTTCCAAACTTAATTGGATTAATCAACGAACAAACACGTAACCGTAACATCGAAATCGGAAAAATTGAAATTTTACGTAATTTCTCTTTCTTCGAAGTAGATACACAATTCGAATCATTAGTTTTAGAATCTTTCAAAGATGCACAACGTGATGGAGTTGATTTAGATGTTCAAATCTCTAAACCAGAACCAAGACGTGGTGACGGTGAGCGTCGTGGAGGCGGAGATCGTCGTCGTAATGGCGGAGGAGATTCTCGTGGACGTGGTTTTAACAGTCGTCGTGACTCTGATCGTGAAAGAAGCGGTGGAGACCGTGGTGGTTTCCGTGGAGGAGATCGCGATAGAGGAGGTTACCGAGGAGGAGACCGTGATCGTGATAGCCGTGACAGTAAAGGAGGAGATCGTGGTGGTTACCGCGGTGGAGACCGTAACAGAACGGGAAGTTCAAGAAGAGGTAGAGATTAATATTTCTCAAAAAATAACAACTAAAAAGGATGATTTTTTTAAATCATCCTTTTTTTGTGCTTAAAATTTGTATTTGAATTGATAATTTTTCTATATTTATTCAAAACCACAAATAAATGACAGTACAAGAATTGTTTAATTCTATTCGAGCTTCTATCGAACAAGAGAATTATGCGCAGTTAAAAGAAATTAAAATTTTTAAACCAGAAAAATTTAATTGGGTTCGAGACATTTTCGAAACGTATAATGTTACTCAATTAGGTGAGCAAAAAGGATTGATTTGGAAGTACAATAATCAACGAGAAGATTATACGTTTCAAGATTTATCTATTAAGTACAATCAATTTTTAAATTATTTACGTAACAAAGGTATTGTAGAAGGGGACAAAATGTTTTCTCAAGTTCCTTTATTACCAATTACTTGGATTGGCTATCTGGCATCAATCAAAGGTGGATTGGTTATTATTCCAGCGGCTACAACGTTAGAAGCACGTGATTTAACTTTCCGTTTTGAATCATCATTTCCAGAAGTGGCATTGGCTGATCAGGCGAATGCTAATAAAATAGATGAAGCAGAAGCAAAATTTGAGCAGAAAATCAAAGTTAAATTAATTACGGAGGGAGAAAGAGAAGGATGGATAAATATCAACGATTTATGGAATGAATCACCTGAAGCCGAAGCTGCCGATACTAAAGCAGACGATGATTTGTTTTATTTCTTTACTTCTGGTACAACTGGAATGCCCAAAGTGGTGGTGCACACGCATTACACTTATCCGCTTGGAGGCTTTACAACCTCTTCTTGGGTTGGAATGAAACAAGGTGATTTACATTACAATATATCACAACCTGGATGGGCTAAATTCTTTTGGAGTAGTTTCTTTGCTCCTTGGAATATGGGGGCTACAATTTTAGGATATCATGCAGATAAATTTGTTCCAAAGGAACAATTACAAACAATTCAGGATTTAGGTGTGACAACATTTTGCGCACCACCAACTGCTTTGCGTGTATTAATTTTAGAAGATTTAAAAAATTATCATTTCAAACTTCGTCAATGTGTTGCGGCAGGCGAACCGCTTAATCCAGAGATTATAGATGTTTGGAAAGAAGGCACAGGCATAACAATTCGAGATGGATATGGACAATCGGAATCTACAGCTATGATTGCCAACTTACCTAACGAAAATATAAAATATGGTTCGATGGGTAAACCTGCTTTTTTATATGAAATTGTAATTGCAGATGACAATGGAAATATAGTACAAGATTGTGAAGAAGGAAATATCTGTGTTGTGTACAACGAAGAAAGCATTAATGGAATTTTTAAAACATATCTTATTCAGAAAGATAAGATGTCAAAAGTTTTTAAGCATGGATTATATTATACAGGAGATAAAGCGTACAAAGACGAAGATGGCTATGTATGGTTTGTTGGGCGTGATGACGATGTGATAAAAGCATCAGATTTTAGAGTTGGACCATTTGAAGTAGAAAGTGCTTTATTAGAACATGATGCGATTATGGAAGCTGCTGTTGTAGCAAGTCCACACGAATTGCGAAGTAATGCAGTGAAAGCGTTTGTTATTTTAGCCCCAGGGTATGAAGCTTCGGAAGAATTAGCGAAAGATATTTTCAGGTATACGGAAGAACATTTAGCACGTTACAAAATTCCTCGAATTGTCCAATTTGTTGAATCATTACCCAAAACAATTTCAGGTAAAATACGTCGCGTAGAATTACGAAACCAAGAAGCGAAGGATAAACAAGATAAAATTAAAATTCTAAACGAGTATTTCCATGAGAAATATTAATAGAGCTTAAATTTATCGCATAAAAAAATAGCCTTACAATTTGTAAGGCTATTTATATTTAAAATATTTTATTAGAGTTTTTCGTCTAAATATTCCTGAATTTTAGTTGTAATTATAGGTACAGCTATCATAATTAATCCCGAAATGACAATTTTTGTAATCCCTTTCATTGGGTATTTATTTGATGCTTTATCTCCAACCCAATTTAATGCGTTTTCAACTTTAGAAGACGTAAAATGACTATCAGTTTTTATATTCGATATAAGACCCACAGCCTTATTCACAATAGAATTATCGTGCTTGTTTTCAGAAGCCTTCATTTCAATACGAAGCTTTCTTTTGGCAAGTCGTAAATCTTCTAAATTTTTAATTACTGGTTTTTCTTTATTCGTCATCTTCGTCGTCGTCATCTTGGTTAGACATAGCTTCCATAGCATTCTCAATCGCAATGTTTGTTAAGAACAATTTTAATTTCTTTCTAAACAAAAGGCATAGTACCATTACTACAAAATAAATTCCAGTAACAGTTAAGAAACCTAATCCTGTATCATCAAAATAACTGCCTAAAATAAATCCTAATGCTAAACTACCTAACAACAATAAGAACAGCGCAAAAACGGCAATAATCAGTACGTAAATCCCGCTTGCTAACATGTTACTGACAGAATCTATCAAGTCATATTTAGTTAACGTGATTCTATTATTGATATAGGTTTTTAGATCATTAAACATAAAAATTGTTTTAGTTTAGACAAATTTAATTATAATTTTTAAGGATTATTGACTAAACTGAATTAAACTCCTACGTTTTCTTGAAATTCGTCTTTTAAATCTTCTTTAGCTTGATTAGTTTTAGTTTTCAAATCTTTTCCAGCTTCTTTGGCTTTCGCAACAAATTCGTCTTTTTGATCTGCTAATTTAGATTTAATTTCTTCTAATTTAGCTTCTAATTCTTTTTTTGTTTGCTTTGCTTTATCAGAAAAATCATTTGCGTATTTATCTAACTCTTTTTTGTATTTGTCAGCTTCTTTTTTTAATTTTTTGCGCGTGTCTTTCCCTGATTCTGGCGCGTACAATAAACCTACTACTGCTCCGATTGCTGTTCCAATTGCTAAACCTGCTAATAATTTAGTTGCATTATTTAATTTACTCATAATAAAGTTTTTTTTGAGATTAAACGTTTTTTATATTTACACTTTAAAATTACAAAAACAATACCAAAGAATTCAATTCAAATTTAAAAAATTACAATAAATGTTAATATTATCTGAAAAATCACAAAATATGCCAGCTTCTCCTATTAGAAAGTTGGTTCCATACGCAGATGCAGCTAAAAAGAGAGGTACAAAAGTATATCATCTGAACATTGGTCAACCTGATATAGAATCGCCAAAAGCTGTTTTAGAAGGATTGAAAAAATTTCCATCTAACATTATTTCTTACACGCATTCAGAAGGAACGTTAGAATATCGTCAAGCGTTGGCAGACTATTTCACTAATCGTGGAATTGAATTAACTCCAGAGAATTTTATTGCTACGTTAGGAGGTTCAGAAGCTTTATTGTTTATTTTTGGGATTATCGCAAATCCGGGTGATGAAATCATTATTCCAGAACCTTTTTACGCAAATTACAATGGATTTACGTGTGAAAATGATGTAAATATTGTTCCTGTACCTTCAACAATTGAGAATAATTTTGCTTTACCTTCTGTCGAAGAGTTTGCAAAAAAGATTACAGATAAAACGCGTGCAATTTTAATTTGTAATCCTGGAAATCCAACTGGTTATGTTTATTCGAAAGAAGAATTAAATCAATTGAAAGATTTAGTTTTAGAACATGATATTTATTTAATTGCAGATGAAGTGTATGCTGAATATTTATATACAGAAGAAGAATTTACATCTATTTTAAGTTTTCCAGAATTAAAAGATAATGCAATTGTAATTGATTCTGAATCGAAACGTTTTTCTTTATGTGGTGCTCGTTCTGGAGCGTTAATTACACGAAACGAAAAGTTCTTAAAAGCAGCTATGTTGTATGCACAAGCGCGTTTGAGTCCAGTTGAGATTTCTCAATACATTGCAACATTAGCGCATAAAAATGTAGGATCCTATTTCGAAGATTGTCGTACAGAATATTTAAAACGTCGCAATACATTAATAGAAGGTTTAAAACAGATTCCAGGGGTGGTTTGTCCAAATCCAAAAGGTGCTTTCTATTGTATGATTCAATTACCAGTTGATAATGCGGAAAAATTTGCAATTTGGTTGTTAGAGTCATTTTCGTCAAATGGGGAAACTGTCATGTTGGCACCAGGAGCGGGATTTTACTCAACTCCAAATTCAGGAATACAAGAAGTTCGTTTGGCATATGTGCTAAAAGAAGAAGATTTAGTACGTTCTGTAGAATTACTAAAAGAAGCTTTAGAACAATATCCAGGAACAATTAGATCATAAGAAATATACGAAGATGGAAATCATCGAAAATTATTCATTAAAATTATATAACACATTCGGAATAGAAGCAAAAGCAAAATATTTTGCAGATGTCGCAACTATTCAAGATTTACGAAAAGTATTGGTTTTTCGTCGTCAAAAAAATCTTCCCATTTTATTTATTGGAGGAGGAAGTAATATGCTTTTTGTAGACGATTTTCCAGGAATTGTGTTAAAATTAAATTTGAAAGGAATCGAAATTATCAATGAAGAGGATGATTTTGTGTACATAAAAGCGCAAGGAAGCGAAAATTGGCACAATTTTGTTCAATGGACGTTGGAAAATGATTTCGGAGGATTAGAAAATCTTTCTTTAATTCCAGGAAATGTTGGAACAGCACCGATGCAAAACATTGGAGCCTATGGCGTTGAAGTGAAAGATTATATTGAAGAAGTTCAAACATTAGAATTAGAAACAGGCGACGAGCGTACTTTTACAAATGAAGAGTGTCAGTTTGGTTACCGTGAATCTATTTTTAAGAATGAATTAAGAGGTCAATATGTTTTGGTAGCAGTTACATTTAAGTTATCAAAGAGAAATCATCAATTGCATATCGATTATGGGGCAATAAAATCTGAATTGGAAAAGGAGCAAATTTTTGAGCCTTCAATTCAAGAAATTAGTGCAGCCGTGATCAAAATACGTCAAAGTAAATTACCAGATCCTTCGCAAATAGGAAACTCGGGAAGTTTCTTTAAAAATCCTGTTATTACGAACGAAGAATTTGTGGAGATTGAAAAACGTCATCCCGAAATTTCTCATTATAAAACTGATTCGGGTGTAAAATTAGCTGCAGGTTGGTTAATTGAACATGCTGGTTGGAAAGGAAAGCGTTTTGGTGATGCTGGTGTTCACGATAAACAAGCATTGGTTTTGGTGAATTATGGTAATGCTACAGGACGTGAAATATATGATTTGTCTGAACAAATTATTGAAGATGTGAAGTCTAAGTACGGTGTCACATTAGTCAGAGAAGTTAATATTATTCAATAATTAAAAATCCTATTTTTATTTATACAATGCCCATAAAGTATCTAACTTTTTGGGCATTTTTTATAAAGAATTTCGACTATCAATACCTAATGTTGTGTAAATTACTTTTAAATGGTACTTAACTGTATTTTCAGAAATATATAATTGAGTAGCAATCTCTTTGTTGGTTAATCCTTTTCTTACAAAATCAATGATTTCTAACTGTCTTTCAGACAGATTGTAGTCCGAAAAAGTGACTATTTTCTCGTTTTTTGATTTATTATCAATTAAATCTGAGAGTTCTTTGCGCATTCTTTCGTTCTCATTTTCAACTAATATTCTTTTTTCTTTATTAATTTTATTGTATTTGAAAAGAACTAAAAGTAAAATAGCTAAAATGGTAGAAATTATACCTAAAAAAAATTTGATATTTTTTTGATTTCGAACCTCTAAATTATTTCGTTTATTGATAATTTCTTTCTCTAAACTTTGTAATTTTCCACTTTGATTTATTGCGTCGTAATCGGTTGCAAGATCATTTACAATTAATCGCGTTTTGTAAGCTTTTTCCCAATCTTCATTTTGTGCATAATGCCAAGTAAGAGATTCGTACATATTCAGAATATATAATTTTGTATTGAATTTTTTAGCATAATACAGTCCGTTTTCAAAAGCCTTTATCGCTTTTTGATCTTCATTGGTTTCGGTGTAAAGATGCAATAGTTTTCGATATATATTTGGTAAATGTTTGGGTGATTCTTTTTTTAATACATCTACAGCTTCATTATATTCTTTTTCAGCTTGTTGATAATCCTTATTAAGGATATTGATTGTGCCTAAAACAGAAATATAAAAAGCATACGTTTCTGGATCTAAAAAATGAAGATTATTCTTTTCTACTTTTTTAAGCAATTCATTTACATTATCATATTTAAGGTAATCAAACTGAATGAAAATTCGCTCAATTAAAATTTTTGTTTCAACTTCTTTTTTATGGTTAGGATCCTTTAATCCATATTTTTCAGCAATATTTAGATTTTCTTCAGCTTCTGGATAATTCAATAAAGTTTTATAGGTAATATATTTTAATAAATACAAATTGTATAAATCATAATTACTAACTCTCTTAGAGTAGATAAGACTATCTAATTTGAAAATAGATTTATTATAAGCACCAATTTGGTTGAAATTACTAATCTCTTTCTTTAGAATTTCGGAATTAATTGTGTTTCCAAACCCTACTTGAGTATAAAAAGAAAAGAATAATAATAAGAGAAATTTTTTCAAGATTTAGATCATTTAGTTGATTATATGCGTTCTACATAGACTACCCGTAGGTAGTTTAATATAAACTACCCATTAACTATGCTTGCAAAAGTAGGAATTTATTTTATGATTTTTAAAATTTGTGAAGATTTATAACAAATGTAAGTCGTAATAAATTAGATAATTAAATAGAAATATGAAAAATATTTTAACTCTTTTATTAGTCATGTTGTCTAATGTGATTTTTGCTCAAAATTTAGATTACAAAACGTTAAAACAATTTATCGGTAATCGAGTAACCGAATTAGAAGATTATTATCAAATAAAGTCCAGTTCTATAGATGATAATTTTGGTAATCAAAAAGTACACTACAATTCTATAACGATAGATCCATATACTATAAGTATGGAGGTGGAAACTGAAGGTAAGAACATTAAACGAATTGTTGTTGTGAATTCTGAAAATAGAACTAATTTTTTTCAAAATATCGCACAAGAAATAGAACAAACAACTCCAACAAAGAAAAACTATAAAACAGTTTATATTTCTTTAGTTAAAAATTCTACAAAAAAGAAAATCTATCAAGAGTCTATAAGTCATTTGATTGATTTAATGAAAAAACAAACAACAAATCTAAAAGAGAATCATGGTCTTTTAGAATCAAGTACTTTAAATACTACTATATCTATCGATGACACTGCAAGTGTTTTAATTGTAAACTAAATAAATACATTATATACAAATTAAAAAATTAACTATGAAAAACATTTTTATTTTAGGATTAGGTTTTATGGCTTCTGTGGCTTTTGGACAAGTTGATAAAATTTATAAACATTCAGGAGAAATTATAGAAGGTCAAATAAAGCGTGTAGGAGAATTTACTGTAGAATTTACTTATGATGGAGAAGATGCAATACAATCATTAAGTAAATATTCTGTAAACAAGGTTTTCTACGGAAAAAGCACTCGTATCGAAGATGTTTCAGAAAAGATAGAAATTACCGATGACAAAGATTGGCCGAAAGTTATTATTTTAGAAGATAAATCTTTAGTTGCTGGATTAAAAAAAGGGGATGATTTGAAATCAAAAACAGGTTGGGTAAACTTTAGATCTGGAAATGGAAAAGATGAGCGTGCTGAGAAAGTTTTAAAACAACAAGCTGCGGAGGTGAGATGCCCATTTATTCTTTTATTATCTGATAAAATGGCAGGTAAATCGGCTAAAAAAACTGGAAGTTGCTATAAATATCAATAAAACGGATTAACAACTAACTAACTACTTAATGTATTTTTGACCAATAAGTCGTGAATTGATTTCACGACTTATTTATTGTAAAATGAAGAGAATAGTGCTGACAAAAAAACGAAAAAGAACAACAAAATTTGGTTCGAAAAAAATAAATTATTTGGATATTTTAATTGTAGTTGCAATTAGTATTGTAACCATTTTAATTATCATAGATTTTTTAAATTAACAAAAAAAAATCACTACTACCTTACTTTTTCTTTAATCCATTTTGCAACAGGTTTCTCGAAATATTCAAAAGTCAAAGCGCTTAAAATTAAGGCAACGGCGAAATAAATTCCAATCTTCAGAAAATCGTTTATTGCAGGGAGATATTGGTTTCCATATTTTATCACAATCATGTGAATCATATAAAAAGCAAAACTAATTTCACCCAAATAAACCAGTGTTTTATGTTGTAATAGTTTAGAAAAGAATCCGCGTTGTAAAGCAAAAATTAAAACAATTCCAACCATCGGAATCCAATAATAAATTCCGTAACGAAACGCTCTTGCAACATCATTATGGAAGTAAAAAAAGATGGATAAAACGATAATTGCAGCCAATTCGATTAAAGTTCCTTTCGAGAAATTAATAGGTGATTTTTTTATTTTTTTATAGATCTGACAGGTAATAATTCCTAAAATAAAATCTAAACTACGAACCAAAGGATTGATGTAGAAAATAGCTTTTTCCATTTTCATATCTGTTCTAAAATAGGGTTCTGCAAAGATAATAATCGGAATTGCTAACAATAAAATGTATTTCAGTTTCGGGAATTTATACAGCCAAATGACATAAAATGGAAACATGAAATAAAAGAATAATTCAGTCGAAATACTCCACGAAACATTGTTGATAGAAAAGTAAAAATCTTTTATCGGAATGTATGATTGTAACAAAAATAGATTTGCTCCAGCAATATCCCAATGAAAAGTACCTTGCCAAACATTTAGTATAACAAAAGGTAACATGACGCAAAATGTAAGCACATGCAATGGATAAATTCGAGCAATTCGGGCAATGTAAAATTTCTTTTTATTGAAGTTAGGATTTTCGATGATTTTATTTTCGTAATTAAGTGCTAAAACGAAACCACTTAGGATAAAGAAAAAACCAACCCCTAAATACCCTTCGAAAAAGACATTATTTTTTAGAAAGTTATACCACGCTAAATCTGTTTTAACAAACGTTAAATGACTCAAAAAAACAGCAAAAGCAAAGAAAAAACGTAAAGAAGTTAAACTGTTTAACATTAGTCAATAATTTTGATTTCCATTTGATAATATTCTTTAAACATCTGAATAAATTCGTCTATTTTACTTTCTCTCACCGAAATGGTAAACATGCATTTATCCGAAAAATGTTTGTCTTTTATTTCGCCCGAAATTCGCTCTACATTGCGTTCAACAATTCCTTGTTGATCATAATTAAAAACCATTTTAATACGTTTCGAAACAAATTTTTCAACAATAGTGGCTTCTTCCAATACAACTTGAGCAGCATATTTATACGCTTTTACTAAGCCTGGAATTCCTAATTTTGTGCCACCAAAATAACGTACAGAAACAATTAATATATTGGTAATTTCACTTGATAAAATTTGATTGTAAATTGGTAAACCAGCAGATCCACTTGGTTCTCCATCATCATTTGCACGATGATTTTTTTTGTCTATGCCCAAAATATAAGCGTAACAATGATGATTTGCATCAGGATGAATTTCACGTAATTGATCTAAATATATTTTGATCTCATCTTCATTTTCAACTGGATACGCAAAGTTGATGAATTTGCTACCCAATTCCTTGAAAATTACATCCTCTACAGGTTTTTCGATTGTACGATAATTGTCTGTCATGTTCTATTGAAAAGTAGCACAAAGATAGTTTAAATCGTACTTTAAAGAAAAAAAGGTTTTATATTTATGAATGATGAAAAACGTTCTTTAAATGAAAACATATTTATTTTTAATCATATTAATATTTTCGAATATAGTTTTCTCTCAAAATATTTCAAAAAAGGAGTTCAAAAAAATCATTAATAATTCTATGAATGATTCATATAACGATGAAATTATAACAGATAATAGAGATAGTATATTTTACAAAAGTGAAAATTTAAAGATTTATAATAATTCTTTAGCAAAAGCTAAATTTCAATTTTGTCATACAATAGCATTTAGGTTTTTAAAAAAGAAAAGAGTAAGTTTAATTGATTGTCAAACTTGTAATGAACCAACATTTGCTATGTAACAAAAGAACAAAATATATTCAATTATAAACTTGATGTTGCTGATGGAAAATTAATATTGAAGCTAAAAAATAAATTTTCTGAAATGAATTTTCAAATTGCGTTAAAAAATAAAATTGAATTTGAGAATAATAAATTTGAAGAAATAATTATTAACCGAAAATTTTAATAAATTCAAATAAAAAAAGAACCTCAAAATTAAGGTTCTTCA
>NZ_CALGVK010000032.1:0-6598 GCF_937930195.1 uncultured Empedobacter sp. | reverse complement strand
AAACTTTTGCGCTGAATATCCGTGAGATAAATCCATTAGGAGAAATCCGTATTTCGACGAAAAACCACGAATTAGACCGTGTTTTAGGAGGCGGAATTGTACCAGGATCTGTGATTTTGGTTGGTGGAGAACCTGGTGTAGGAAAATCGACCTTAATGCTGCAAGTTGCCTTAAAGTTAGATACGATTAAAATCTTGTATGTATCTGGCGAGGAATCTGTTTCGCAAGTAAAACTTCGTGCCGAACGAATTGGTATCGAATCTGATCAGTGTTTTATTTTACCTGAAACAAATACGCAAAAAATATTTGCACACGCAAAAGAGATTCAACCTCAATTGATCGTTGTCGATTCTGTACAAACCTTACAAACCACTTATGTAGAATCTTCTCCTGGGAGTATTTCTCAAATTCGAGAAACCACTTTTGAGTTGATTCAGTACGCCAAAGAAACCAACACGCCGATTATTTTGATTGGTCACATCACCAAAGAAGGAGTAATTGCTGGACCAAAAATTTTGGAACACATGGTGGATGTTGTCTTACAATTTGAAGGTGATCGCAACCATATTTATCGAATTTTACGTGCGAATAAAAACCGTTTCGGTTCGACTGCAGAAATCGGAATTTACGAGATGCAAGGTGCCGGTTTGCGCGAAGTCACAAATCCATCCGAAGTGTTGATTACAAAAAAAGACGAATTGTTAAGTGGAAATGCGATTGCAGCCACTTTGGAAGGCGTTCGTCCTATGTTAATCGAAATTCAAGCATTGGTTTCGACAGCTGTTTATGGAACGCCACAACGGACTGCTACTGGTTTTGACGCGAAGCGATTGAACATGTTGTTGGCTGTTTTGGAAAAGCGCGCTGGTTTTCGATTGAATATGAAAGATGTTTTCTTGAATATTACAGGAGGAATTCGGGTAGACGACCCTGCAATTGACTTAGCTGTTATCGCTGCAATTCTTTCTTCGAGCGAAGATTCTGCTGTTCCTGATAACTGTTGTTTTGCTGGCGAAGTTGGTTTGAGCGGCGAAATAAGGGCTGTAAATCGTGTAGAACAGCGTATTACGGAAGCGGAAAAATTAGGATTTGATGTTATATTTGTTTCAAAGTACAACAAAATAAAAGATACAGATTTTGGAATCAGAATTGTCCGAATTTCAAAAGTCGAAGATCTTTACCGTATGTTGTTTCAATAAATTAAAAGTCATCAAATAATTGGATTTACATGTATATTATAGTTTTGTTTCAAACGAAATAATATGAAAAAGCGGATTTTAGTTTATGGATTAGCAACCGTATTGCCAATTTTGGGAATCGCTTATTTTTACGGTTATTACAACAACCAAAGTCCGTTTACAATAAAATG
Source organism: uncultured Empedobacter sp. (assembly GCF_937930195.1). Classification (NCBI taxonomy): domain Bacteria; kingdom Pseudomonadati; phylum Bacteroidota; class Flavobacteriia; order Flavobacteriales; family Weeksellaceae; genus Empedobacter; species uncultured Empedobacter sp. Next base: position 5,229 of record NZ_CALGVK010000032.1, on the reverse strand, counting down.
TATGTTTCATGCAATAACTGGCTTATGGTGTCCTGGTTGTGGTGGTCAACGCGCTTTTTATTTATTAACACACGGCCATATTTTACAATCGTTGCGGTATAATTTGCTACTCCCCTTTGCGCTATATATTTGCATACGTTTTTATTATTCTATTATCGGAAATATATTTTTAGCGGAACCTTTATCGAGTAAGTTTCATTTTTCAACAAGTTTCGCGCGAAACTTTCTACTCTTTTTATTAATTTATTCGATTTTAAGAAATATTCCTCTTTCACCGTTTATCTATTTAGCACCAGAAGGTTAAATCAAAAAAAATTAAAGGAACTATTCCTCTAATTTTTTTTGATCTGATTGTGTAGCGCTACGCTCCTCACCTTCTTTTAACTCTCCTCGACGTATTCTATTTTTATCCGAATCTACCTCATCATTTGGTAACGAAACAGCTTGGTTCGCTTCTCCTAAAACCCAAGTTTCAGTAGCCTCCCACATTGCTCGTACTTTAATTGGTTCTGGATACAAATAAATTGGTTCAGGTTGTTTACCTGATAAATAATCACCTGTATCCCATTTTCCATTTGTATTTTCATCTACCAACAATCGGAACAAATATTCGCCTGGTTCTATAAAATTAAACTCAAAATAACTTTTATTCGCTGGATTATAAATCTCTTCTAAAACTGTAAAGTTTTGATCTGCTTTCAGGAATTGCAAAATAAATGGTTTTGAAGGCGTATTCTGAAGCGTTAATTTCAAATGCCCAAAATCACCACGCGTTCCCATTTTTATTGGATATGCCAATGTATCATTCTTTTCTCCTAAAACATCCGTTAACGCATTGGGATAGATATTTACCTCAAACTTCTCATCTAAATTTTTATCAAAAACAAAGTTTAAATTTTGTGCATTAATCGTATCAATCGAAACGTTGAATGGTATTGAAACTGTATCCTTGAATACGTGAATTTTAGTTAAATCTAACGATTTAATAGGTGCATTAGCTTGGATTTTAAACGTTTTATTCGGTGCTAATTTTTGATCATTTAACGCTTTAAACTCTAATTTACGTTCAACATTCGATTTTGAATACAATGCACTAATCGAATCAATTTGATCCTTATGTTGCACATTAAATTTTAATTTTGCGCTTCGCCCTGATATGGTGTCCACCTTTGGATTAAACCAAAAGTTAATCGAATCTTGCTTTGGAAATTTCTCAATGTAAGCCGATTTAAATTCTTTCCCTACAGGTGTAATCGTTACATCTTCTGTTGCTCCAGTTGTTTTAAACACAATCAAACCTTCTTGTTTGAAACTTGCTTCTGGCTTACGATATGCTGGTTTTTGATTGAATAAATTCAAGTTTATTGCCTGATTCGAATTCAATTCTATCGCTTCATTATGAAAAGCTAAACGTTCTTTACCATAATCATACATTACATTTTCTACTTTATCTTCGAATGCAATCAGTTTATATTTCCCTGAAGCCAAATAATTTAACTGATATGCACCTTTATCATTTGCTCTTGCAATATAATATGGTTTCTTTTGCAACACCACACTATCGGTATATGCACTGTCTACTTTATATAGCCCGACCAATATCTTCTCTGGTAATTTAAAATCATAAGACGAATTTACATGTCCCGTTACTTTTAACGAATCGATAAAACTACCTGTCGAAAAAACATATTGAAAATTTGACAACTTATTGTTCTCATTAAAATCTTGAACTGCATCACCAAAATTGAAACTATAGGTTGTATTTGGCAAAAGTGGTTCTTGAAATTTTATTGAAATATTTTTCTTTGCTAATGCTTGAGGCGTTACAATTGGCGGTATCTGAAACGAAGGAGAAATTACCACATTTTTGCTGTATTCCTTCAAGATAATATACTCATCAAAGTTGATTGTTGCTTCTTGCAAATTGACATCTACATTCGTTGCCAACGTGTCTGGAGCAGCTTTTAGGAAAACTGGTGGTGTTTCATCTTTAGGTCCACCAGTTGGCGAACCCTGTCTTGCACAAGAAATAACCGTCAAAATAGTTAACATCAAAAGCGAAAAACGTGTCGTCTTATTCATGGGCGCAAGTTAAGAAAAAGCTTGTTATTAAGCACAAGCAATGGTGATTACACTTATCTTAAAATTTTCTGAAAAATTAAACTGTTTAACTGCCGAGGCAATAGTAGCACCTGTTGTTAGCACATCATCAATCAAAATATAATGTCCAGGTTTTAGATTTGGATTAATTTCAAACGCATTTTTCAAGTTATTTAACCGATGTTGTTTATCTTCATTTACTTGAGATGAATGATATTTAACTCGAATTAATCCATCCGAAAAGTAATTGATTTGATTATTTTCAGCCAATGTTCGTGCAAAATATTCAACTTGGTTATACCCTCTTTTTTTCAATCGTTTTGGATGTAATGGAATCGGAATAATTCCGTCATAATCACTCAAATCAAATTTGATTAACTGTGCTAAATCAATTCCTATTTGTGGACGATTTCTATATTTCATTTCATGCAAAATTGTTTGCGTTGTATTGTGATGTTTAAATTCTAACAAAGCAACAACATTTTCTACCTCGCATATATTTCGTAATTTAGAATAAGCTATATTGTTTTGATCAAATTGCCAATGGGTAAATGCGAGATTGGTTGAGCATGAAACGCACAGAAACTGCGAAGGTTGAATCACCTCTTGACAATCCAAACAACGCATCGGAAAAAATAAATCAACCAAAGAATTTACGATTGTTTTGATTTCCATTACCTTTGCAAATTAAAGTTTAGTACTAAATTTAATGAAAATCATTCGACTTACAAAAGCTTTTACGTTCGAAACTGCACATGCATTGCATGGTTATGACGGAAAGTGTAAAAATATACATGGACATTCGTACAAATTATTTGTTACTGTAAAAGGTGTTCCTTCTGAGGATATCAACGATGTGAAACTTGGAATGGTGATGGATTTTGGAGATTTGAAGAAAATTGTCAACAAAGAAATTGTTGATCTTTTTGATCATGCTATTCTATTGAACGAAAATTCTCCTCACAAATCTTTGGGTGAAAAATTATTAGCCGAAGGGCATAATGTTGTATTTACAAATTATCAACCATCTGCAGAAAATATGATTTTGTGGATTGTGGATAGAATAAAGCCTCTTTTACCAAATAATATTGATTTGGTTGCGCTAAAATTACATGAAACAGATAATTCTTATGCAGAATGGTTAGCGGAGGACAACCAATAAACATTCAATTAGAAGCTGGTAAAAAGGCCTATTTTTCTTCGGATCATCATTTTGGTGCTCCGAATGAAAAAGATAGTTTGGTACGCGAAAAATTGTTTGTAAAATGGCTTGATGAAATAAAAGACGATTGTGGTGTTTTATTTTTGATTGGTGATTTATTTGATTTTTGGTTCGAATATAAACATGTTGTTCCGAAAGGATTTGTTCGTGTTTTAGGAAAATTAGCCGAACTATCTGATCGTGGAATTCCAATTTATTTTTTTGTTGGTAATCATGATTTATGGATGAAAGATTATCTGCAAGAACAAATCAATGCAATCGTTTTTCGAGATAAACAAGATTTTATCATCAACAACAAAGAGTTTTTTATTGTTCATGGCGATGGAAAAGGTCCTGGAGATAAAGGTTACAAACGCATGAAAAAAGTGTTTACCAACAAAGTTTGTCAATTTCTTTTTTACTTACTTCATCCCGATTTAGCTATGTGGTTAGGAATTACAGCTTCGCGAAAAAACAAAATGATTTCGGGCGATGAAGATGTCAATTTTCTTGGTATTGATAACGAATGGTTGATCTTATACAGTCGCAAACAATTGCATCGAAAATACTACGATTACCTTGTCTATGGACATCGACATTTACCAATGGAAATTGCGATAGGTAAAGCACGTCACATCAATCTTGGAGATTGGATTAACTATTTTACCTATGGTGTTTTTGATGGAAATGAATTCGAATTAAAAACTTACTTCCGTAATCAAGGAGAAGAATCTCGGGATTCGATCATAAAAATTATAGATTAACAAGCAAATCATAAAAATCCATAGATAAGCTTCTTTTAGCCACTCTATTTTCGGTTTGCTTTCGGTAAAATATCTGGTCAACATTAGCATAATACTAAATCCTAAAAAAGCAAGATAAGTATCATTATTTCCTCCGTAAAGAATATAAGTGATAAAAATGACGAGAAACATAAAGTGCATCAACAAAAAGATTCTTTTCTTTTGAGCTGTCAGCTTATTAATATTCTTGAAATGATTAACAATAGAGTAAATTAAGACAATTGCAACTGGAATTAAAAACAATTGTTTCAATTCGAAATGTACCATTGTAAACATTAATTGTTCTTTATAAAAATCGTACATAAAGTAATAATCTAAAAGAAAACTTACTTGTGCTACAATTAATACTGGAAGAATAAATCCTAAAAATCCAAGAATAGGAATCTTAGGTTCTACCACTCTTAGCGTCAAGAAATAAGCGAAAATAGCTATTCCTAAAAATATAAGTGGAGGATTGAGTAAAATTGCAAAGCTCATAAACACACCTATATCAAACGCATTATATGTATCATTTTTTTCGGATTCGAAGTACAGCAATTGTACTGTAATATAGGTAACAAGCAATAAACTTCCTGCAATACGATAATCCGATAATCCGCCTATAAAAGGCATTAGCCATAAAATATAAATAAACGTTGGATATGATGACGTACTGATTAAATCGTTTGTATTATCGGTATAACCTACAAAAGCAATTGTTAAAATCGTTAGAAATACGCCCAATTTTTCTAAATTACTCAGATCAATACTGTTAAAATTCGCTGCTCCAAGCAATGTAAACAGTACAATGATAAAAATCTGTATAAAAAAATTCCTTTTGTCAAGTAGATTAACCAACATTTTATTAACTTTGATGCAAATTAAGCAATAAACTAGAATATGGGAGTTATAACTGATTTATTTTTTGCGATTGGTGATATTTTCAAATGGACTTTTGAAAATTTATTATCTCCAGTTGGCGTTATCTTTGGATGGTTATTTACATTCATCGGATGCGCATTGATGGGATGGTGGTTATTTAAAATCGCTAGCTTTGGAACCGAAAATGAAAAAAAATACGAAAGATAATCCATCTTTATTTGTATAAAAATATATTTTCGAATTAATTCGAGAAACCCTTTACAA
>NZ_CALGVK010000031.1:0-4792 GCF_937930195.1 uncultured Empedobacter sp. | reverse complement strand
ATGAAGCTTGATTAACACCCGATAAATCATGCACCATATCCGAAACTTTGAACGCTTGTTTATCGTCCATCAATTGGCGATTCACAATACTAATTGTTTGTGGTAAATCTTTCAGATTTCCATTCAATTTTCCATCAAAAGTGATCGTATGTTGATAATATGAATTCTTTTTATCTGAGCTAATTAAAACTTCTCCTAATTGCGTCGATTCCTTTGATAAATAGATTTTAAGACCAGTTTGCTCATTCCAATTTTGTTTTGTAATTACAAAATTTGTTGAATTCAAACCATCAGCCAAAATCGAAATTGTCAATGGAAGTTGAACTTCTTTTTCGAATTTAAACTCTCCATTTTCAGCAGTTTCTACGTTGTACGTATCATTTTCTATTGAAATAATTGCATTCGAAATTGGTTGATCTTCTTGATTAAGAATTTTACCAAAAATCATTTTTGTTTCTTGCGCAGTTGCTGTTATACCAAGAAAAATGAAAAAACTAAAGGTGATAATTTTATACATGAAAGATGTTTTCATTTTGAGAAATATTATTTTTTAATTCGATTGTACTAATCTCTTTTTGCATATGATAAGTCGGAAAGCTTGATTCTTCACAAAACATCATCAAATCAAAACCTTGTTTTAACCAGAATTCATACGCTCCTGGCAAACTTGGGTGCGTGTGCAAATACAAACGATGAATATTTTTTTGATGCGCTTGTTTTTCCAATTCCTGAAACAATTGCGTTCCCAAACCAAATCGACGATAAGCTGGTTCGACAAACAAACGAGCAACCTCAACCGTTTTTTCTTTACCCACAGAAAGATGAGGAAAACGATAATCGAAAGGCATCATACCGATAACGCCAATAATTTTATTGTTTTCATCACGTGCCTGAAGAAAAATTCCAGCTTGACTTTCGATGTAATTTGACATAAAATTCAACAAGTCTTTTGGAACAATTGTCGGATCTAATGTTGGAAATAAATCGCGTCTAAACTCGATCACATAAGGCAATATTTCTTCGACCTGATGAGTTTCAACAGGTGTAATTTTTATATTTTTCATTCAATTTTTATTTTAATTGTGGTACAAACAATTGTTTTCCTTGATGAGTTAAATTCAATAAAGGCAATTGATACGTTTCTTGCAGAATATTTTTAATTTCTTCTTGATTATAATTTTCTAAATCAACCAATTGATGATTTTTCATCATATAAAATTGATCACCATACATAAATGCCAAATTAGGATCATGCATCACACAAAGCACTGTTTTTCCTTGCTTGACAAGTTCTTGTAAGGTTTCTAAAACCAAAACTTGGTAATGTAAATCCAAGTGATTCGTTGGTTCGTCTAACATCAAAACATCTGGATTTTGAACCAAAACACGACACAACAACACCAATTGTCTTTCTCCACCAGAAAGTGAAGTATAGGCTTTGTCTTTTAAATGCCATAAATTAAACTTCGTCAACATTTCTTCGACAATTTGATAATCTTCATTTTTAGGAGAAAATCTCGAAAAAGAAGCGCGACCAGTCATCACAACATCAAAAACTTTGAATGGAAAAGTCGTTTGATGAAACTGCGTCATAAAACCAACACGAAGCGAAGATGATCCAATTTTTATCTTTCTACGTTCTTCATTTCCAATGAAAACATTTCCGTCGTATTTCTTCTCCAAACCTGCAATGATGTTAAACAAAGTTGATTTTCCACTTCCGTTTTTTCCCATCACAACAGATAATTTTGCTTCAGAAAAATTGACATTTACATCATTTAGAATTTTATCTTTTCCATACGTAAACGATAAATTTTGTATGTTAACTATTGCTTTCATTAGTTCCAATTTGCTGCGTTTTTTCTCATCAGATAAATAAAAATTGGTGCACCAATCAACATTGTAAAAACACCAACCGGAATCTCAAAAGGCATTACCGTTCTCGAAAAATCATCGATTACTAAAAGAAGAGTTCCGCCAATACTAATATTTGCCCAAACCGTTTTTTCGTTATTTGGTCCAAAAAACATTCGACTAATATGTGGAACAATTAATCCAAATAAGCTAATCACACCAACTGCAGCAACACAAGCGGCTGTAATTAAGGTTGCAACTCCAATCAAAATTACTTTGAGAAGTCCTGGTTTTACACCAACTGCAAGTGCTTCTTCATCTCCCAAAGACAATAAATTGAGTTTCCAACGGAATAAAATAATAATGGTTAAACCAATTAAAATCGGATAAAAAGCAATTTCTACTTTTTCCCAAGAAGCTGTATGTAAATTTCCCATCGTCCATTGCACAATCATTTGCAATTTGTATGGATCGCTGATGTATTGTAAAAGTGTCAAAACAGCTGTAAAAACTCCAGAAATTATCATTCCTGATAAAACCATATTGATTAATGAACTTTTGACGTTTGTTTTTGAAATTAAATACGTTAATAAAACAGCACAAATTCCAAATACAAATGCTGAAATATTGATAGATAATACAGGAACAACCATTGCTAAAGCTGCGCCAACAGCAGAACCAGATGATATACCTAATGTAAATGGATCTACAATTGGGTTTCTGAAAATTGCCTGTAAAACATTACCAGATGATGCCAAAGCTGCACCAACAATAAACGTTAATACAATACGAGGTAAACGAACTTGCCATAAAATAGTTTCTATACTTGATTGAGGTAAATTAGTTGTTCCCGAAATTAACTTGCTCATTGCAGATGAACTGTAACGAATCAACTCCGAAATACCTACAAAATTCGTTGCGCCCATTGTCATAGAAAGAATGACAACCGTAAGTGGTAAAATCAAAAGTAGACCGTAAGATTTCAATTTAGATTGCATTTTTCTTGTATAAATCTGGTTTTTGGTACAATTGCATGATATCATTTTGTACCTCTTTATCTAATTGTTCCGTCGAATAAGCCGAAGGATAACACCAATTGCGAAGTTGTTTGGCAAATAATAAAAACTTAACTGTATGCGGATCGTAATAAAAAGCAGGATTCATCGCGAAAACTTGTTTTGATTTTACCGCTGGCAAAGCTGCTAATTCTTTTAGTTGATACACCTCATCAAGGCTCGAATTCCAAAGAACAATCAAATCTGGATTCCATTTATAGATCGATTCTGCACCAACATTTGGCGATTCCATTTCTAATGGACAAGCATTTTCTGCACCCGATAATTTGATTGCTAAATCTAACAAAGTTCCTTTTCCAGATGTCGAAAAAATACGTCCTTTAGACCACGCATAATAGACTTTTTTAGGTTTTTCATTTACAGGAGCTTTCAACTTTTTAGCCTCTGTTTTTACATAAGAAACCACTTCCTCTGCACGTTGTTTTTTTCCTAATAAAGTTCCCATTCCAAGCAATTCTTTGTAAATCTTATCTTGACTTAAACTTGAAACGGTAAAAACTGGAATATTTAATTCTTCTAATTGCTGAATTGTTTCGATATTTTGTTCATAAACAATCGCTAAATCAGGTTGCAAACCAACAATTGTTTCGATATTACTTGATCCACCTCCAAAAGTTGGCGTCGCAATTGTTTTATTTTTAATTCGCTCATCTAATTTTGCATAGAACTCAAATTTATCTTCATTCTGAAAAACTTGTTGCGGAATTCCAACCACTTTATCTTCGGCATGCAACATGTAAATTTCGTCCAAAGAAGGTTCAAAAAGTACAATCACTCGTTTTGCTTCTTGTGGTAACGAAACCATTTTTCCACGACTATCTTCCGCTTTTATTTCACCTTGTTGTTCGCTCTTTTTTGAAGAAGAAGAATGACAACTTTGAAAGAAAATAAAGAATGATAAAATAAGGGTTATACGATGAAGTATTTTACAATTCATGGTTTAATTTTTTACCAAATTTTTTAATAAAAATTCACTAATTAATTGTGCTTCGACAAGTTGTATTTTATCTTGATAGCGAGTCAAAAGTTGCTCGTACATACGACCATCATAAGGAAGCAAAAGTTGATTATCGTCGTCGTTTTTCCAATAAATAGGAAGGTGACGATTGCCAACGAAGTAACAAAAATCAGCGGCATCGGACTTCGACTTTGCAGAAAACTGAATACACAAACAAGGTTTTATGTAAACTAAAGCTACTAATTTGTTTTCATGAAATAATCGATCGCCGTTCTGCCACTCATTTTTAGTTTGTAATCGAATTTCTAATGTTAAACCAGCAGTTGTTTTTCGCGTAATTTTTTGTTTTCGAATCTCAAACCATTCAATCGTTAATTGATCCAAAATATTTTCTACTTGTTCAGTTTTTGACTGAATTTCATCTATAATTACCAACTGATTTTCCATTGTTTCGATCTATTATTTTTGTTGTGCAGCTTCTTTTTTCAACTGAACTTTCTCTTTCAACCATTGACACCATTCGTCAATTCCTTCTCCATTCAACGTACTGATTGTTTGCACTTCTAAGTTTGGATTAACCTCTCTTGCATCCTTTGTAACCGCCTCGATAGAAAAAGGAACATATGGTAATAAATCTGATTTAGAAACCAACATCAATTCACTTGTTAAGAACATACGTGGATATTTCTTTGGTTTGTCATCACCTTCAGTTGTAGCGATAAGTGTAACACGATAATCTTCACCTAGATCAAAAGCAGATGGACAAAGAAGATTTCCTACATTTTCGATAAATAATAAATCTGTTCCATCCAAATTAATATGATCCAAAGCTTGTAAAATCATTTGCGCTTCGATATGACACATTCCGCCTGTTACAATTTGTAAAGCATTGATTCCTACTTCG
>NZ_CALGVK010000030.1:0-3162 GCF_937930195.1 uncultured Empedobacter sp. | reverse complement strand
TAATCTTTTTTACGCTTGTTTCAATGGATTGAAGCTCGTCTGCAAATCGTATGTCAACTCTAAAATTCGTTGATAAAAGTGATAACGAATCTGAATTAGAAAAAAGAATTAGAAAAATCCGACGATTTAGAATCGAAATGCAATTCAACTCTAAATTATTGGAATAAAAAAAGTTGGAGTGTTTGAGTGGAGCGAGTTGCCAACTTTATGGAAATAATTTATTTAGTTGAATCATTGAGAGACTACTGTCGGCATCTTTTTTTGTTTCGTTTTTTTGGATGAGCTTCCCCGAAGGGCATATGAATACCGATAATTAAAATAGATAAGCTATGAATAAAAAATGAAAATAATAGATTTCTCAATACTTCAAAATAACTTTATCTAAATCATAACTGATTTTTTCAAGATTAATTTCTAAAATTGGTTGAGCCATTTTTACAGAGTTTTAGTTGAATACAGATAAAAATACAGGAAAAATTTGTTATAAGGCTATTAACCTTTAAATTTGTGTTTAAATTGATCAGAAATTATGATTGACCAAATCAAACAATATATTGAAGAAGTAAAAAACTTCCATTCGACGAATGCTTCTGAAATAGAAGAGTTCAGAATTAAATTTTTAGGTAAAAAGGGAATTTTAGCAGACTTGTTTACACAGTTTAAGTCTGTTCCAAATGAACAAAAAAAGGAATTTGGTCAAGTTGTGAATGAATTAAAAACATTGGCAACTGAAAAATCGACTGTTCTTAAAAATGAAATCTCAAACGAAGGAAAAACAGATACTTCTTTAGATTTAACTCGTCCAGGAGAACCTTTTACTTTAGGGTCTCGTCATCCTATCAACATTACAAAAAATCGTATTATCGAGATTTTTAATCGTATTGGTTTCAGTGTTTCTGAAGGTCCAGAAATAGAAGATGATTGGCACAATTTTACAGCGCTTAATTTACCTGCGCATCACCCAGCACGTGATATGCAAGATACTTTTTTCATCGAAAAAGATCCAGATATAGTGTTGCGTACCCATACATCATCTGTTCAGATTCGTCACATGGAAAACAATCAACCACCAATGCGTTTCTTAGCGCCAGGGCGTGTTTACCGTAACGAAGCTATTTCATCTCGTTCGCACATGATGTTTCACCAAATCGAAGGTTTATATATTGATGAAGGTGTTTCCTTTGCCGATTTGAAACAAACGTTAAGTTATTTCACAACAGAATTATTTGGTAAATCTGAAATTCGTTTACGTCCTTCTTATTTCCCTTTTACTGAACCTTCTGCTGAGGTTGATGTTTATTGGGGATTGGAAACCGAAACGGATTATCGTATGACCAAAGGAACTGGTTGGTTAGAAATTATGGGATGTGGTATGGTTGACCCAAATGTTTTGCGTAATGTCGATATCGATCCTGAGAAATATTCGGGTTATGCATTTGGAATGGGAATCGAACGTATTGCCTTGTTGTTGTATCAAATTGGAGATATCCGTTTGTACACAGAAAATGACAAACGTTTCTTAGAGCAATTTCAATCAGAATTATTTTAAAAAAGTTTATAGAAAACAAAAAATCCACTCAATTGAGTGGATTTTTTGTTTTCTATAAACTTTTTTAAAATAATTCTGATTGAAATTGCTCTAAGAAACGTTTGTCATTTTCTGTGTACAAACGGATATCTCCAATTTGATACAACAACAAGGCAATACGTTCGATTCCCATTCCAAATGCATAACCCGAATATTTCTCAGGATCGATATCGACATTACGCAAAACATTTGGGTCAACCATACCACATCCCATAATTTCTAACCAACCAGTTCCTTTGGTCATACGATAATCCGTTTCGGTTTCCAATCCCCAATAAACATCAACCTCAGCAGAAGGTTCAGTAAAAGGGAAATAAGAAGGACGTAAACGAATTTCAGATTTACCAAATAATTCTGTTGTGAAATAACTTAACGTTTGTTTCAAATCGGCAAAGGAAACACCTTCATCAATATATAAACCTTCGATTTGGTGAAACATCATGTGCGAACGAGATGAAATAGCTTCGTTACGGTAAACACGCCCTGGCGCTAAGAAACGCATTGGTGGTTGATTGTTTTCCATGTGACGAATCTGAACAGATGATGTATGGGTACGCAACACTATATCTGGATCTTTTTCGATGAAAAAAGTATCTTGCATATCACGTGCTGGGTGATGCGCAGGTAAATTAAGCGCTGTAAAATTGTGCCAATCATCTTCTATTTCTGGACCTTCAGAAACACTGAAACCAATACGATTAAAAATCTCGATAATACGATTTTTTGTAATGTTGATAGGATGACGAGACCCTAAAGTAAAAGGTTCTCCTGGACGAGTTAAATCTAAAGAAGTATCTGTTTTTCCTTCGTTTGAGATTTCATTTTTAAGAACAGTCGATTTTTCAGTTGCCAATGTTTTTAATTCATTCACAACTTGACCAAATTCCTTTTTTTGTTCATTTGGAACAGACTTAAACTGTGTAAACAAGTCTGCTAAAATTCCCTTTTTACCTAAAAATTTAATTCTGAACTCTTCTATTTCAGAAGCATTCGTCGAATGGAAGTTTTTTACTTCTTCAATATATTGTTTGATTTGGTCAATCATAATTTCTGATCAATTTAAACACAAATTTAAAGGTTAATAGCCTTATAACAAATTTTTCCTGTATTTTTATCTGTATTCAACTAAAACTCTGTAAAAATGGCTCAACCAATTTTAGAAATTAATCTTGAAAAAATCAGTTATGATTTAGATAAAGTTATTTTGAAGTATTGAGAAATCTATTATTTTCATTTTTTATTCATAGCTTATCTATTTTAATTATCGGTATTCATATGCCCTTCGGGGAAGCTCATCCAAAAAAACGAAACAAAAAAAGATGCCGACAGTAGTCTCTCAATGATTCAACTAAATAAATTATTTCCATAAAGTTGGCAACTCGCTCCACTCAAACACTCCAACTTTTTTTATTCCAATAATTTAGAGTTGAATTGCATTTCGATTCTAAATCGTCGGATTTTTCTAATTCTTTTTTCTAATTCAGATTCGTTATCACTTTTATCAACGAATTTTAGAGTTGACATACGATTTGCAGACGAGCTTCAATCCATTGAAACAAGCGTAAAAAAGATTA
>NZ_CALGVK010000029.1:0-5634 GCF_937930195.1 uncultured Empedobacter sp. | reverse complement strand
ACCTTTTTTATAATATTTAGATAATAACTACTTAATCACTCCTAATTCTTTACCAACTTTAATAAAAGCTGCAATTGTATGATCTAATTGTTCTTTTGTATGTGCAGCTGATAACTGTACACGAATACGAGCTTTATCGCGAGGAACAACAGGGAAAAAGAAGCCGATGACATATACACCTTCAGCTAATAATTTATCTGCCATTACTTGAGATAATTTTGCATCGTATAACATAACTGGAACAATAGCAGCATCACCTTCTGGAATATCAAAACCAGCAGCTACCATTTCTTTGCGGAAGTAATTGGCATTCCACATAACTTTATCACGTAAAGAAGTATCAGTTTCTAACATATCTAACACTTGCAAAGCAGCACCAACAATTCCTGGAGCTAAAGAGTTAGAGAATAAATATGGACGAGATTTTTGGCGCAACATTTCAATTACTTCTTTTTTACCAGATGTAAATCCACCCATTGCACCACCTAAAGCTTTACCCAAAGTAGAAGTAATAATGTCTACACGTCCCATTACTTCGTTGTGTTCATGTGTCCCACGACCAGTTTTACCGATGAAACCAGTTGCATGAGAATCATCTACCATAACAAGTGCATCGTATTTTTCGGCTAAATCACAAACACCTTTTAAGTCTGCTACAATACCATCCATCGAGAATACACCGTCTGTTACAATGATTTTAAAACGATGATTTTTTTCAGAAGCGGCTATCAATTGCGCTTCTAAGTCTGCCATATTATTATTTTTGTAACGGTAACGAGCAGCTTTACACAAACGAACGCCGTCAATAATAGAAGCATGGTTTAATTCATCAGAAATAATAGCATCTTCTTCAGTAAATAATGGTTCGAAAACACCACCATTTGCATCAAAAGCAGCTGCATATAAAATCGTGTCTTCCATTCCTAAGAAATCAGCGATTTTCTTTTCTAATTGTTTGTGAACATCTTGTGTTCCACAAATAAAACGTACAGATGACATACCGTATCCACGATCATCTAACATTTTTTGAGAAGCCGAAATAACATCTTTATGATCTGATAATCCTAAATAATTATTTGCACAAAAATTTAACAATGTTTGACCATTTTCTAATGTGATTTCTGCACTTTGAGGAGAAGCAATGATGCGTTCTTTTTTGAACAGTCCTTGTTCTTCTAAGTCATTTAACTGAGATTGTAAATAGTTCTGAAATTTATCGCTATACATAATAAATCACTTTTTGTTTTGATATGTTTCATACAAATATAAAGGATTACGCTTATATTTTTCGTATTTTTGTGAGATATAAAAAAATTACAATCAGTGTTTCTAATCATCATATTTAGTTTTCAGTTTTATTTTTTAGCAAAATTTTTCAAAAAGGATAAATTAAAAACAGTTTTATCCGCAGTAGGGTTGTATATCGCAGGAGAAATAGCGTTTTCTTTTGTATTTGTAATGTTGTTTGCTTCAGGAATTATTGATATTGGTGTTAATTTTAGTAGTTCATCAATGGATAATTTGATGGAGAATAGCCTAAAAATGAATAAATACTTAGTAGAAAATTACGTTACTATTGCTGTGCAAGTCTTTTTATATATTGGAATTGGAATGTTTTATTACAATTCTTTGAAACGTAAGTGGACCTTACAAATGTTAGAAGGTGCAATTGACAAACGTAAAGATGAAATGCTACAAAATATAGAAGTTAAACAAAAAATAAATCCAGTTAAACTTAATGTTTATTGTCATTTTCATACCGTTAATGAGAAAAATATACATTTAGTTCAACCTTTAGCAAGAGAAATTTGGAATGAGTGTTACAAAGATTTATTAGCACAAGATCAAATCGATTATATGATTGATATGATGTACAATAACGATAAGGTAAACGAAGGAATTGCAAACGGTGATGTTTGGGAAATTTTAAAGATTGATAATGTTCCTTCTGGTTATTTACATTATAAATTGGAAGAGAATAATACAGTGTTCTTATCAAAAATTTACTTGAAAGAATCTAATCAAACCAAAGGAATTGGACAATTGATGTTGAATAGAGTAGTGGATTATGCAAAAGAAAAAGGTGCAAAAGCAGTTCATTTAACCGTTAATAAAAACAATGCAAAAGCAATTCGTTTTTATGAGAAAAATGGTTTCAAAAATATGGAATCGAAAACATTTGATATCGGAAATGGATACATTATGGATGATTACATTTATCAAAAATCAATTTAAAAGAGATAATAATCAGTATATAAAGTCATTGCATTTTTTGTAATGACTTTTTTTTATTTTAAACTATTAATTAGTTTATGATTTCTATAAATATGTAAAGATGTTTCTCCTTTATTTTTCACAATAGAGTCTCCTTTTTCAATAAATTTATCAGCTTCATCGTAAGGTAAAAAATAGTCAAAAAAATTGACTCTAACCATTCGCTTATTTCCTCTACTTTCATATTTTGTATAAATTTTTTGAACAATTCCTTTGTATTGGATTGTTTTATAATATTCATTAGGAACATAAGGTTTAGAGAAAAGAAAAAAATAACCAGCTACTCCTCCCAAAAATAAAAGAGGAATAAATAGCATTATATAAAGAATTATATTTTCTTTTTTCATTAGAAATTATTTAGAACTAAATATACAAAAACTGGACCTCAAGTTGAAGTCCAGTTTTTATTTTATATCCATTAAAATTTTAATTAATTCTTTCAGCAACGTAATCACTTTCGTTACCTATACGGTCTACAGCTTTTAGCGCAACAGCGGTTAAGCTTTTTCCATCTTTATGTTTTAAAACGGTTTGGTTCGTTTTTGTTTTATCCAATATAGAGGTTTCCCAATCGTTGTTGTAACGTGTGTACAAAATCCATTTTGACACATTTGATTGCATTTTATAATCACTCCAATTCATTACAACTTCCGATGTTTTAGCATTTACAATTAAACTTGGTTTTGCCAAATGATCTGTTTTTATCCAATTCATCGTTGGTACTAACGCTTTTGTTTTGTAAGGTCCTTCTTTTAAATAACTCAGCATCGAAGGATTTTTTGTTAAACCTGCAATACTCCAGTGAATTACACCTACATTATTTTGTAAAATTTCACCAGCCATTTTAACTTGATTTGTAATCTCCGTTGATCTGTCCGAAACTTTAACTTCAACTGTATTCAAACCAGGCCATAGGTGACGATTATGTGTGTTTTCAGATTTCCACCATTCTAATAATTTAGGAAAACTTTGCCCAGTTGAGTTAATTGGCCAATACAATTGAGGTGAAAAATAATCAACCCAACCTTTATTTAACCATAATTTTGCGTCAGCGTATAATTCATCATATTGCGAAGAACCTGTAATTCCAGAAGGGTAGCCCGGTTTCCATATTCCAAAAGGACTAATTCCAAATTTCACAAAAGGTTTTTCTTCTTTTATTTCTTTGTATATTCTTTCGATAATTGTGTTCACGTTTTGACGACGCCAATCTGCTCGCGATAAATTTCCTCCATTATTTTTGTAAACATTCCATGTTTTAGTATCAGGAAAATCTGCTCCGCCATTGTAAGAAGCATAAGGATAAAAATAATCATCAAAATGAACACCATCAATGTCATAACGAGAAACAATATCACGAACAACTTCTGAAACGTGATCTTGTGTTTTCTTATCAGCAGGGTCGAACCAGTACATTCCATTTTTCAATCTCACCACATTGTTTGGAGATTTTTTCACCATAGATTCGCTGGTTACAGAGCCACCGCTACTATGATGTGCTCGATATGGATTTAACCAAACATGCAATTCTAAACCTCTTTTATGTGCTTCTTCTACCCAAAATTCTAAGGGGTCGTAATAAGGAGAAGGTGCTTTCCCTTGTTGTCCAGTTAAAAAATAAGACCAAGGCTCTAAATTACTTTTATACATTGCATCTGCAGCCGGACGAACTTGAAATATAACTGCATTAAAATTGTTAGCTTCTAACATATCCAACAACTTTATCGCTTCATCTTTTTGCTGTGTTGTCGATAAATCTCGTTTCGAAGGCCAATTGATATTTGCAACAGAAGCCACCCATGCTGCTCGGAATTCGCGATTAACATCGGGTAATTTTACTGTAAAAATGTCGTCTTTTTTTGTAGAAATTTCTGTTTTAGGTGTAGTCGGAATTGTAGGTTCAGCAGGTTTTGTAGGTTGCTTAGTTTCTACTTTTTTATAGACTATTTTGTTCGAACTTTTATTAGATGAACAAGATGTTAATCCAATAGAAGTAACTCCAAGACACAATAAAATATGTTTAAAATTAATTTTCATTTGTTGAATGATAGATTTAGAATTACAAAATTAAGAAATAAGCCAATAGAAAACGTTTTTTTATCAATTCTTTATGAATTTAAAGCGAATAGAATGCTTACATATAAAAGCTTTCTATCCGTTTTATGTAACATTGTTTTGTAATTAAATATATGAAAATTTATCAAAAACTGAACGTTAATCTTTAATTACTTTTATTGTTTTTTTACTGTTCTCACTACTTATTTTTACCATATACGTTCCTTTTGGTAATTTTGAAATATCGACATCAATGTTAGCAGAATCGTACACTTTTTTAATTAACGTTTTACCAGATAAATCAAAAATTTCAATGTTTTTGATGTTGTGATCGTTTTTAATCGTTAAAACATCTTTTACAGGATTAGGATAATACGTCAATTTTGTTTTATTTACTTCTTGCGTAGCCAATGATTCTTTTTTGATGATAATATTATCTAAGCTTAAGTAAAATTGATCTGGATCAGAAAAGGCTCTAAAAGCAATATAATAGACTCCATCGGTAGGAACTTCAAAATTTACAGAAGCTGTTTCGTAAGGGTAATTTATAATTTCTTCATCAATCCAAAGTCTTTGTGTCATCGACTCGACATCAGGATTCAAGCCAATTAGTACTTCCATTTTTTCTGGAAACCAAGCATCAATTCCCATATAATCAAATTGTAGATTAATATTTTCGTTTGCTTTTAAATTAAGACCTTTTGAAAATAAATATGAATTAGCTGGATTATCATGAAAATAGTACATCATATAATATTTTCCTTCTGAAGGATCTGGCGTTTCTGAAGAAGCTTGATGAACGGCCCAATTGTTACCATTTCCAGCATTAATAATTGTCCATCCGTCAAGGTCCTCCGTTTCGAAACCGTACGAATAAGGTAAATCTGTGGCAGATTTATTTTGTGCATTTAGTGAGTATGTACCTAATAATAAAGTACTCAATAGTAAAATTTTTTTCATTTATTTTAGTGTTTAATTGTTTAAGAATTAGAAGATACAAAAACAAATGCTAACACAATTAAAATATTCAAAAAATAGACCTGATTTACATTAAATCTTAACTAATTCTATTATTTCTTTGAAAAAATTACGGAAAGGAATACTTTTACATCAATAAAATACTATGTTTCTAATTATATGTTTTGGAGTATTGATAATTTGTATGAATGTTATTTTACAATCAACATTTACAGTACATTCCCTTAAATATCTGCATAAATTCAATTTCAAAAACCAACGACTATCTATTAGTCATGTTTTGTGGCAAATGGCTCTATCAGTGTCTTTACTTACTTTGTTGCATGG
>NZ_CALGVK010000028.1:0-20681 GCF_937930195.1 uncultured Empedobacter sp. | reverse complement strand
GACCAAATCGAAATTCTGAAATCAAGACGTTTAATTTCTAAAGTGGTTGAACAAAATAATTTCAATATTCGCTATTTTAATGTTGGTAGAATTGTAGAGATAGAAACGACAGCTGCTGAATCGCCTATTAAAATTTTGTTTTTGAATGAAGCAGATAAATTGAAAGAAGATTTAGCTGAACAACTGCATGTTAAAATAGAATCAACAACCAAATTTCAACTAACGAACAGGAAAACAAAAGAATCCAACACCTATTCTTTTGGACAAAAGATTAGTACCGATTTTGGTGATATCATTATTAGTCCAAACAAAAATCTCGTAAAGAGTGTTGATGCTGAGTTGTTAATTCAATTAAATTCACTAGATCAAACTGTAAACTATTATAAAAATAAAATTCAGATTGACCCCAATTCAGATAAAAATTCTAAAGTTGTTAACTTTAGCTTAGTAGGAACAATACCGAATATTTCCAAAAAATTCATCAATGATTTGATTAATCAATACAATTTAGATCTTGTTACAGATAATAATAAATTGACTGAAGCTACTTCTAAATTTATCAATTCGAGGTTAGATATTGTTACAGGCGATTTACAAGGTGTTGACAGAGATTTAGAACGCTATAAATTAAGCAATAACATTACTGATGTTACTTCTGAAGCGAATATTTTCTTACAAAATGCATCAGATAATGAAAAGAAATTATTAGAATCATCTACTCAGCTACAATTAGTTGATTACATGAATTCAGCTTTAAATTCTAACAAAACGGATCTTTTGCCAACTAATATTGGTTTACAAGATCAAACAATTGCGTCACAAATTGCTTCGTATAATGAATTGGTTTTAACGAAAGAAGATATGTTAAAATCTGTTACAAACGAACATCCAAATGTGGTTAAATTACAGGAGCAAATTAGCGATGTTAAGAGTAATTTAAAAAATAGTTTGCGTTTGTATCGAAATAATACTCAAACGACTTTAAATACAATACAGACGAAACAAAACCAAATAGCAAGTAAAATACAAAAAGTACCAAGTCAAGAACGTGGTTTTAGAGATATATCGAGACAACAACAAATCGTAGAAGCTTTATACTTATTCTTATTACAAAAAAGAGAAGAGAACGAAATTAAAGCTGCTGCAACACCAGACAATATTAAGGTGATTGATTTTGCTTATGATTCTAAAATTCCAGTTTCACCTAAAAAGAATATTATCTTATTGGGAGCAATGATTTTAGGTTTGATTGTTCCGTTTTCAATTATTTACATTTATAAGTTATTAAATAATAATGTAAACTCAAAAGAAGAAGTGGAAGATGCAGTAGGTGCTCCAATAGCTGGACAAGTTCCGAAGAGTGATATTACAATTATAGAACATAATGATAGTTCGAGTACAGCAGAAGCGTTTAGAATTTTAAGAACAAATGTCAATTTCTTATTGAAAAATTCGACTGATCCCAAAGCAATTTATGTTACATCAACCACAAGTGGAGAAGGTAAAACTTTTGTTTCAACAAACTTGGCTCAAATTTTAACGATGTCTGGTAAATCTGTTTTATTAATTGGAGGAGATATTCGTAGTCCAAAAATATTGGATTACTTAACTATAGCTGATCAATACAGAAATAGACAGGGGGTAACGGAATATTTGATTTCTAATGATATCAGTGTTGATGACATCATCATTAAACACCCTGCCGATTATAAATTTGATGTGATTTATTCAGGACAAATTGCGCCTAATCCTTCAGAATTATTAATGAATGGTCGTTTTGAAGAGATTATAAATTATGGAAAAGAAAACTACGATTATGTGTTGGTTGATACAGCACCAGTAAGTTTGGTTACAGATACGTTGTTAATTGCAGATAGCGCTGATATTACGATGTATATAGTACGTGCAAACTATTTGGATAAACGTATGTTGACGATACCACGAGATCTTTACAAAGAGGATCGACTTCAGAATATGACTATGGTGGTGAATGACGTTGACTTTACGAAAGGTTACGGTTATGGCTATGGTTACGGCTATGGTTATGGAGAAAATCATAACAAAGGCAATTCATTCTTGAGTAAATTATTCAAAAGAAAATAACCCTAAAAACTCTGCTTCATCGAAGCAGAGTTTTTTTATTTCTGATTTTTTTCAAAATTATTTTTGATACTTATCATTTTATGATTCGTAAAAACTATCTTATCTTAGTCGATAAATTAACACCTCTTTAAGACAATCAAATAATTATGAGTTCGTACGAATATTATAACTTCCCGATTCAGTTGATAAATGGTTTTTTAGACGATTCTAAAAAAGTTTTGATTGATATTTCACATTATTGTATTTATCGTGTTTTTATTGATAATTTCGAAAAATATTCAGGTTCTTTTACTGGTTATCAAAAGGCTTGTGATGATTTCGGAATTGAGTTTAAGAATGTGGCTGCTGCCTATCAAAATGGTAAAACCTTATACGAAGCAACAATTGATAAAAGTCCAATGGTTGGAATGACTTCTGAAATGTATTGGGATTATATGACGAATGAGAAGTCTGAATTTGAGAAAGTTTTATTGTTAGGAGATTTAGCGTTTAAGAGTATTTTAGGTGCAAAATCTTACATCAAATTGGATAATAAATATTGGTTTAGTCGAATGGATGGTTCAGTAAAATCGATTGCAAAAGAGGATATTTCTCCGAAATTACAACGCTATTTGAATGAATATCAAACCAAAAAAATCAAAAATCAATTGATTGCGAATTGGGGATTGGCTTCCTATTCTCGTTACAACAGAGGTTTCTATGTGAGTTATAAAATGACATTAGATGATTTGGCTTATCATGCTGAAAAGATTAGAAAATCAACACAAGATAAAAAAATCAAAAATGATGTGAAATCTGCTCACGAAAAAGCCTTAGAACGATTAGAAAAAGAAAGTAAAATGAATTAAGATTTATTCTTTATAAAAAGCAAAAGTCCATCAATCATGATGGACTTTTTATATAGCGAATGTTATAACCTATATTTCTTTTACTGTAATAATATTTACAGGACAAGCTTTTGCTGCTCGTTCGCAGTTGTCAGCGATAGAATGATCAGGATCTTTTAACGTATGAAATCCTTTTTTATCAATTGCTTTTAATAAAACAGATTTACCATCTTTTTTAGACATTCTGAAACGTTCTGGAGCTAACTCATAACAATAGTTGCATCCGATGCATTTATCGCGTTGTAGCGTAATAATGACCATGATTTATTGTTTTTTTAATGTGAGTAAGCACCTTCTTCAACACTATTTTGTTGCGTTCCTGGTTCTTCTACTTTTACTAATTTGTATAATTTATCAGAAGGACGAATTCTAAATTCCATCGGAATTGTAATCGAATCACCTTTCTTTGCTGTATTAGCTTTTACATCTTCCACCATCATTTCTGTAACCACCATTTCTTTGGCTCCAGTTGTTGGTCCAGTCACTAAAATTAAATCTCCTACTTTCAAATCATAGGCATCAATCACAAACTGTCCGATACTTGGTTTAGGGAAGAAATGAACACCTTTTCCAATGTAAACTTTTTTCTGTGTTGCCATAGAACCTGGAACAGCAGACCATTCACCTAATTTTTGACCTAAATAATAGCCAGACCAAAAACCACGATTATAAACGGTTTGTAATAATCCCATCCAGTAATCTACTTTTTCTTTCGAATAAGTTCCGTCAGCAATCGAATCAATCGCTTCTCTGTATGCACGAATAACAGTTGCAACATACTCAGGCGCACGTCCACGACCTTCTATTTTCAATACTTTGACACCTGCTTCAACCACTTCGTCTAAGAACTCCATTGTACAAAGATCTTTAGGTGACATCATATATTCATTATCCAATTCGATTTCGAATCCAGATTCTTGGTCGATAACGGTATATTTTTTACGACAGTTTTGTTTACAAGCACCACGATTTGCAGATGAATTGTGCGAATGTAAGCTCAAGTAGCATTTACCCGAAACAGCCATACACAAAGCTCCATGTCCGAAAATCTCGATCTCTACTAAATTTCCGCTTGGTCCACGAACGTCATCTTTGATAATTTGTTCACAAATCTTGTTCACTTGTTTCAAACTCAATTCACGCGATAATACCATTGTATCAGCAAACATAGCATAGAATTTTACTGTTTCGATATTTGTAACGTTAATTTGTGTCGAAATATGAATCTCAATCCCAATTTGTCTTGCATAAGCAATAACTGATTGATCCATTGCAATAACCGCTGTAATTTTAGCTTCTTTTGCTCTGTCTAATAAGTTTTTGATTAAAGATAAATCGTGATCGTATATAATTGTATTTAAAGTAAGGTAAGAACGCACACCTTTTTCTTCACAACGTTTTACGATTTCTGGTAAATCGTCCATTGTAAAGTTGATTGATGCTCTCGCACGCATATTCAACTGCTCAACTCCGAAATATACAGAATCAGCTCCATTATCTAAAGCCGCTTGTAACGATTCGAAATTCCCAGCAGGAGCCATCAACTCCATTTTTCCATCTTTGGTCATACGAAAATTCTGATTTTAAGGTGCAAAGTTACAAAAAAATTACAAGTGACTATGTTATTTATAATCAAGTTAAATTTCAGAGAATGAATTAAGTTTTGATTCCATTAGAGTTTTAGCATAGTATTTGCCTCAGGTTAGTAAATTTCAAAGAATGAAGAAAGTTATTTTGTCGACTATTTTAAGTATAGGGTTTTTAACCTCTTGCGCATCAACCAAACAAATGCAACAAGGAGAAGAGTTGTTAACAATTGCTCCAGAAACAAGAGATTGCTCCAATGGTGTTGCTAAAATGCAATGTATGATGGTAAAATATACTGATGTTGACGAATGGCAATATTTTTATAATACGATTGAAGAGTTTACGTATGAACCAGGATTTGAATATCAACTTATCGTTTCAACAACTAAAGTAGAGAATCCACCAGCAGACGCATCTTCTATCAACTACAAATTAGTAAAGGTTGTGCGTAAAAAATTAGCAACATTGAACTAATTTGAACTTTATTTCAAAGAATTTCGATTAATTTTGTCACATGTTAATAGAAAGTCTTCAAAATCCAAGAATTAAAAACTTGCTAAAATTGCAAGAAAAATCAAGAGAACGTAAAAGCCAAGGTTTGTTTATTGTGGAAGGTACGCAAGAAAATGAGCTGGCTTTAAAAGGTGGTTACGAAGCTGTTGAAATTTATATTTGTGAAGATATTTATAACCAATCATTTGATTTTGGTGGAGCAAAAGTGTTTACAATTACCAAACAAGTTTTTGAGAAGTTAGCTTATCGTAAATCTACGGGAGGAATTATTGGTGCCTATAAAACAAAATCATCTACTTTAACTGATTTACAATTACCAGAAAATGCGTTGGTGATTGTCTTAGAAGCGGTAGAAAAGCCAGGTAATCTTGGTGCTGTTTTACGCACAGGAGATGGCGCAAAAGTAGATGCTGTTATTGTTTGTGACGAAACGGTAGATTTTTTTAATCCTAACGTCATTCGTTCTTCTGTTGGTACATTGTTTACAAATCAAATTGCATCTGCAAGTAAAGAAGATGTTTTAGCATTTTTGAACGCTCATTCTATTCAAGTCGTTTCAACATTTTTGAGAGAAGAAACGAAAAACTTATATGAAACAGATTTTACAAAATCTTCAGCGATTATTTTAGGAACTGAAGCTACAGGACTTTCAGATTTTTGGGCAGATCATTCAGCTATACTTATTAAAATTCCGATGTTAGGTTATGTGGATTCGTTGAATGTGAGCAATGCTGCAGCAATATGTGTTTACGAAGCAGTTAGACAAAGATACTAAATAAAGGATTTAAAAGGTGAAAATAAAAGGATGTAAAATTTAATAAGATAAATTTGTCCGATTTAAATTTTGTTGTATATTTGCAAGGTAATTTATAATGAATAAAGGAATTTAATGTTTTCAAAAGCGTGTGAATACGGCATAAAAGCTTGCGTTTTTATCGCACAAGAATCTGTAAAAGGACAAAGAGTTAATTTGAAACAAATTTCGAATTCTATTAATTCACCTGAAGCGTATACAGCAAAGATTTTACAACAATTAGTAAAAGCTAATGTAATTTCTTCGGTGAAAGGAAAAATGGGAGGTTTCCAAATGGATGCAACACATTTAGAAGATATCAAATTGGTTCATATCATCAAAGCGATTGATGGAGACGGATTGTATCATAGTTGTATTCTTGGTTTGGTAGAATGTGATTCAGAAAAGCCTTGCGCTTTGCATAGTAGAGTTTTTGCTATTCGAAATGATTTGAGAGCGATGTTAGAAAGAACTTCGATGTTCAATTTAATTGATGACCTTGAGAAAGGATTAGCTTTCCTTAAACATTAAAAAAAAAATTACCAATAAATAAGATAAAACTATCCGAGTATCCGAATTAAAATATTAAGAAATGAAACTAGCCATAGAAATTCCTCAAACTAACCCATCGCATTTAACTTATTCTTTAGGTTTAAATTTGAATGAGGCTTGTGCAAGACATCATAAAACCCTGTTTTTTTGTTGGAACATTAGAGCGGGAATTGACAAGGGAATCGAGATGCAGCGTATTGTAGATTATGTTAGCTGGTACGGAAAAGAAGTGTTGTTTCGTAAATTTGAAATCGAAGAACAATTTCTTTTTACCATGCTGGATGAGGATCATTATTTGGTAAAAAGAGCACTTAAGGAACACAGACGTTTGAGACGTTTGTTTAAAATAGACACTAAAAATCCGATGAAAAGTTTGATTTATATCGAAGAAGAATTGGATTTGCATATTCGATTCGAGGAAAAGCAAATGTTTCCAGAATTCGAGAAAAATGCAACACAAAAAAAGTTAAAAGTAATCAATGAACAGTTTAATTCACTTTTAACTAATGCAGATTGGAAAGATCAATTTTGGTTATAGATCTCTCATAACTAAAAATTTTTACTTATAATTTTTTAGATGATTTTTGATAAGAAAAGCTCGATTTTGCAGGTCGAGCTTTTTATTTACACCAAAATAATCAAACCAAAAAGGCAAGCTATATAAAGCTTGCCTTTTCTTTTGGAAATTATTTTATTTCTTCACTTTTACTTCAAAAATTTTATCCCAAAGTTTACCAGTTACGAGCATGTTTCCGTTGTCTTTGAACGCAATACCGTTCAATTCTTGTGCTTGCGGATTACCTTGTTTACCTTTCAGTTCTGCAAAATTAAATTCAGCTTTTACAGCACCTGTTTGCGGATCAATTACCACGATATTACTATTATCTGCGTGTCCAGATTTTAAGTACACGTTGGCGTAAATGAAACCATCGTGGTATTCAATTTCATTCAAATAACTATATGGTTGTTGGCTATCAAAAGCTTGTATGGTTCTAAGGTAATTAAAGTTATCGTCAAAGAAATGAATACGTTGAGAGCCCTCAGTTACAGCCAATTCTTTTCCGATAGTTGTAATTCCCCAACCTTCAATTATTTGTGCAGGCATATCTAATTTCTTGACTTGATTAAAGTCCAAATCATATTTGTAAATTGCACGATCTTGCCATGTTAATTGATAAATAAAACCATCTAATTCTGTAATACCTTCTCCAAAAACATCATCTTTTATTTGGTACAATTTTGTCGGTTCCGTTGCACCTAGCTTATATTCAATCAGGCGTGTTTTTCCATCACGAAGTCCTGTTCCTTCGAAAATATTTCCATTCTTGAAATAAAACCCTTGTGTAAAATAATCGTTGTTGTGTGGATAGCTACCAACTATTTCATACGACCATTTAGCAGCAGGTTCATTTGCATAAACCACAAATGTAAAATCGCGTGAATTTGTTTCTTCTTCACCGTTGAAGAATCTCAAATTAACAGTATGATTTCCTAATCCTATCGTTTTTCCATCAATTGTAAAATCAGCTGGCACTTCTTGTCCATCGACAGAAACCACAACTTTCGTTATTCCTTCTAAACTTGTCAAAGGAATATCGATTTTATCTCCAATTTTATATTTGTTTTGTTCTATTTTCGATACAATCTCAGTGATAGCCGTGTTGTTTTTTCCTGACGAATCTTTACATGAAAACAATAAGGAAGAGAAAACAGTGGCAGAAATGGATGCAGCGATTAAATATTTTTTCATTTGATTTTTTTTATGTTTTTATAAATTAGGTTGCTAATTATAGTACAAATATATCTATTTTGTTCGATTCGGATTATTTTTCACAAAAGCATCCCAACCTGAATATGAACTTGATGTTCCTGATGTTTTTCCTGAATTTAGATAATGACAAACTGCAACAGCAAGTCCATCTGTGGCATCCAAACGTTTTGGAATTTCTTTTAGACCAAGCAAATGTTGCAACATTCCTGCCACCTGCTCTTTAGAGGCATTTCCATTCCCAGTAATTGCCATTTTAACTTTTTTTGGAGCATACTCAACAACTGGCATATCGCGATGCAAACACGCCGCAATACAAACACCTTGTGCACGCCCAAGTTTTAGCATAGATTGAACATTTACACCAAAAAATTGCGCTTCAATGGCCAGTTCATCTGGATGATATTGATCGATAATGGCCAAGGTTTTTTCGAAAATCATTTTTAATTTCGTTTGTTGATTCGGAAGTTTATGCAACAATAATTCATCTAATGTAATTAATTTCATCTTGTTGTTTTTGACTTCAATCAAACCAAAACCCATCACCATTGTACCAGGATCAATCCCTAAAATAATCTTTTCCATTGTTGCGAAGATATTAAGATATTCTCAAAATTAAGCTGAATTGTGTTTTGCATTAATTTGGTATAATCGAAAATCTCTACACATAAAGTTTTCGATAATTTGAATTCCTTGTATAAGATTGTCCAAAATTTACCATATTCCGTATCGTTTTTCATGTAATTATTCAAGGGAAACGTATTTTTTAGAAATAAATTTACTGGTTTTGAGTTAATTATCCTATAAAATTTACGGAAAACAAAAGAGAATCTAAGTTGATTCTCTTTTGTTTTTATTTTCTATTTAAAGCGATTAATGGTTCTATAAATTCTCTTGTATTGGATAATCTCGGTACTTTATTTTGACCACCTAATTTTCCACGAGAAGACATCCATTCTATAAATAATCCTTTTCTCGCACAATGAACAATAGGACGATTAAGCGTCATATTATTGTAACGTTTTGCTTCGTAATCGGAATTAACTTCTTGCAATCCTTTGTCTAAACAATCAATAAATAGCTCAAAATTTTCAGGTTCTTTATCAAATTCAATCATCCATTCGTGTGCACCTTTTTCTTTACCTTCCATAAAAACTGGACCAGCACTGTATTCAGAAATAATAGAATTCGTTTGCTGGCAAGCTCTTTTCAACGCTTCTTCTGCATTTTCGATCATTAATTCTTCTCCAAATGCATTGATATAATGTTTTGTGCGTCCAGAAACAACGATTCGGTGTGGATTTGTTGAAGTAAAGCGAACCGTATCACCAATGATATAGCGCCATAATCCGCCATTAGTGGTAATGACTATTGCATAATTTTTTCCCACTTCAACTTCTTCGATAGTTAAATAATGTTGATTTTCTGAACCAAATTCTTCCATCGGGATAAATTCATAAAAAATACCATTGTCCAATAATAACAATAAATCTTTTTTATGCAATTGATCTTGAATTCCAAAGAATCCTTCCGAAGCATTGTATAACTCGAAATAATTTAAATCTTTTTGAGTGATTAAATTGTAATTTTCAGCATAAGGTGTAAAGTTGATTCCTCCATGGAAAAATACCTCCAAGTTTGGCCATAATTCGTCCAAATAGTTCTTTCCCATTTCAGCTAATAATTTGTTTAATACAACTAACATCCACGATGGAACTCCTGTTAAAGAGCCGACATCTTCATTTCTTGTTGCATTAATAATGGCATCCATTTTTACATTCCAATCTGACATCAACGAAATCTCACGATTCGGGATGTTTTTCATTTCGGCATAAAAAGGTAAATTATCAATCAAAATAGCTGATAAATCACCAAAACGTGTGTCGTATTGTTGATAAAGTTCACTACTTCCTCCAATTCGAAGATTTTTATGCATAAAAATATCCGTTTCGGGATATGCATTTAAATATAACGCAAACATTGTTTTTCCAGCTGCATAATGACAATCTTCTAACGATTCATTACTAATCGGGATAAACTTACTTTTGGCATTTGTCGTTCCCGAAGATTTAGCAAACCATTTTATTTTTCCATGCCAAGCTACATCTTTTTCACCTTTTCTTGCTAATTCGATATAAGGCTGAAAATCTTCATAATGTACAGCAGGAACTTGTTCTTGAAATTTCTGAATAGATTTAATTTCATCAAAATGAAATTCCTTTCCGTAAATAGTCGATTTGGCTTTTTTGATGTTTTCAAACAACACACGTTCTTGCGTACCAATTGGATTTTTGATGCTTTCTTCGATAACATTCATTCTGCTACGCATCATAATTTCCATAATCTTATTGACTATTCCCATCCGTTAAAAGTTTTGTAGATTTACACAAAATTAATTAAACTTTTTTAGCAATATGCAGTTTGAAGGACAAATTCGTAAAATGACAACTGAAAATGGAACTCCTATAAATTACTATTGGAATTTCAAGAATGATTTTATCGTGATGAATCAATTGTTAGGAAAAAAAATCAAGATTAGCTTTGATCATTACGAATGTTTGAGTTGCCACGAGGATAAAGAAATTTATCAGATGGGATATTGTAAAAATTGTTTTTTTACAGTCCCAGAAGCTAACCCAAGTATCATCAATCCAGAACTTTCTACCGCACATTTAGGAATTGGACAACGTGATTTAGAATTTGAAACAAAGTTCGAATTGCAACCGCATATTGTTTATTTAGCGAATTCATCTGGTGTTAAAGTTGGCGTGACACGTTTAACGCAAGTTCCAACACGTTGGATAGACCAAGGTGCATCAGAAGCAATTATTATAGCGCGAACAGATAATCGTTATGAAGCTGGAATGATAGAAGTTTCCCTAAAAAATGTAATTGCTGACAAAACAAATTGGCAACGTATGCTGAAAAATGAGGTACCTGAAATTGATTTGTATCAACACTATCAAACCATTAAAGAGGAGGTTAACCCAGAGTTTAGACAATTTTTAGTCGAAGAACCAGAAGTGATGAAATTAGATTATCCTGTTTTATCCTATCCTGAAAAAGTGAAATCATTAAATTTGAAAAAAACGCATGAAATAGAAGGGGTTTTGAAAGGAATTAAAGGTCAATACTTAATTTTTGAAGACAATACAGTTTTTAATGTACGTGGGCACGAAGGATTTTATGTGAATTTTGAAGTGTAACGTTAAATAGAAATAATTCAATAAATAATCGATTTTCTTGTAGAGTCGTTTTTTTTATTCCTTTATCTTATTGATTTTAATAAAAATACTTGTTTTTAAATTTATTTGTTATTACATTAGATACAATCATTTAACACAAAAAAATATTGAATTATGAAAGCAAGTGCATTATTTATGGTTGGCGGGATTTTGGCTTTAACAGCATGTAATAAAAAATCAGATTTACCAGATTATAAAGTGAAAGAGGCAATTTTAGACGTTTATAAATACAGAGCCGATAAACCAGATTCGTTGTTTGCTAAAGTTGAAGGTGTGAATGTTGATGATTTGAATGCAGTTGTGAAACAATATGGACCTGTAGACATCTATAATTTTGAGAAAATGACTCCGCTACAAGACGGTGATAAAACGGTTTACGAAGCAGTTTATAAAGTATCTTTTAAAGGAGCAGAAGGAACAGAAACGTTTAAAGTAAAAAGAGTAGATAAATTGGACGGAATTGTTGTTGGCTATGCAAGTGATGTGAAACCAATTGCTCCCAATGCTGATTCTATAACAGTAAAAAAAGATTCTGTTGCTGTCAAGAAATAGATAGTTTAAAAATTATATTTTTAAGAGGATAGTTTTCTATCCTCTTTTTTGTTTTTATCAATTGATTATCTTTGCAAGAATTTGGAACAGAAAACTATTCACAACGTTTTTAGCTTATACGATTCTTCAGATTTCGTACAGAAGCTTATTGTCAATTTTAAAAATAATCCACATCATAAAGTTAACATCAAAGGATTCTTAGGTTCTGGATTAAGCATCCTAACGGGGCATTTATATGATCGTGTTGCTCGTCCAACCATTCTAATTTTTGATGACAAAGAAGAAGCAGCTTATGTGTTGAATGATTTAGAAACTTTGTTTGATAAAGAACAAATTCTATTTTTTCCTTCTTCTTATAAACGTCCTTACGAGGTAGAGGAAGTGAACAACGCGAATGTGGTCATACGCACAGAAGTATTAAATGTGCTTTCGCATTCAAAGCGACCAAAAATTATTGTGACCTACGCAGAAGCCTTGTCCGAAAAAGTGGTGACGAAAAAAGCATTGACAACAAATACCTTAAAAGTAAAAGTTGGAAATGATTTAGGGATTGATTTTTTGACAGAAATATTAGCGTCTTATAATTTTCACCGAGTAGATTTTGTCTCCGAACCAGGTGAATTTTCGATTCGTGGAGGGATTATAGATGTTTTTTCGTTTTCCAACGAACATCCATATCGTATTTCGTTGTTTGGAGATGAAGTTGAAACAATCAGAACATTTGATATTGAAAATCAATTGTCAATTGCGACAACAAAAGAAATTACGATTATTCCGAATCTTGAAAGTAAATCAATCAATGAAAAACGCGAAAGTTTTTTAGAATATATACCAAAAGATAGTTTGATTATCGCTAAAAACATTTCAGTTTTAGCAAAACAAATCAATCGGAATTTTGAACAAGCCGAAGCTGCTTTCTCAGAACTGAAAGGTGAGATTAAACAAGCTGAACCGAATCAATTATTTTTGAATGAAAATGGTTTTCTTCAACAAATTTCAACATTTGGAGTGATCGAATGTTCGATGAAATCTTATTTCGAAACAATTGAAGAAATTGAATCACCTTTTAAGCCACAACCAAGTTTTAATAAACAATTCGAATTATTGATAGATGATTTGAATGAACATAAAGCGGAAGGTTTTAAAAATGCACTGATTTGTTCGAACGAGAATCAAATCAAACGTTTCGAAGAAATTTTTGATGATATCGGAAAAGAAGTGTCGTATATTCCAGTTTTAGGATC
Organism: uncultured Empedobacter sp.; assembly: GCF_937930195.1. Taxonomy (NCBI): domain Bacteria; kingdom Pseudomonadati; phylum Bacteroidota; class Flavobacteriia; order Flavobacteriales; family Weeksellaceae; genus Empedobacter; species uncultured Empedobacter sp. The sequence goes on along the minus strand of NZ_CALGVK010000028.1, from coordinate 7,437 downwards.
TATTTATCAAGGTTTCATCGATGAAGAAATCAAATTAACGTGTTATACGGATCACCAAATTTTTGGACGTTATCATAAATTCAATCTTCGTAATTCATTTTCGAAAAAAGAAGCCATCACGCTTAAAGAAATTAATTCGTTGCAAGTGGGTGATTTCGTGACGCATATCGATTATGGAATTGGAAAATTTGCGGGATTAGTACGTTTAAATAACAATGGTGTTATGCAAGAATCGATCAAATTGATCTATCAAAACAATGATATTTTGTATGTCAACATTCATTCGTTGCATAAAATTGCCAAGTTTCGAGGGAAAGATGGACAAGAACCAAAAATCTCAAAATTAGGTTCGCCTGCTTGGAAAAATTTGAAGAATAAAACAAAAGCAAAGGTCAAAGAAATTGCTTTTGATTTAATCAAATTATACGCTAAACGGCGTGCAAGAAAAGGATTTTCGTATTCACCCGACACGTATTTGCAAAATGAATTGGAAGCTTCTTTTATTTATGAAGATACACCCGATCAATATAAAGCAACGCAAGATGTAAAAGCTGATATGGAATCGGAGCGTCCGATGGATCGTTTGGTTTGTGGTGATGTTGGTTTCGGGAAAACGGAAGTAGCGATTCGAGCAGCAATGAAAGCTGCTGTAGATGGAAAGCAAGTTGCAGTTTTAGTACCAACAACAATTTTAGCTTTTCAGCATTTTAAGACGTTTTCAGAACGTTTGAGAGATTTACCTGTTAAGGTCGCTTATCTTAATCGATTTGTTACAGGAGCGAAGAAAAAGACCGTTTTAGATGGCTTAAAGTCTGGTCAAGTGGATATTGTGATTGGTACGCATCAATTGGTTAATCCAAAAATCGAATACAAAGATTTAGGTTTATTGGTTGTTGATGAAGAACATAAATTTGGTGTTGGAGTAAAAGATAAATTAAAAACACTTCGCGAAAATATTGATACATTGACGTTAACGGCTACACCAATCCCTCGTACGCTTCAGTTTTCGTTGATGGCTGCGCGTGATTTATCAGTGATTAAAACGCCACCACCAAACCGTCAACCAGTCGATACGCAATTGGTAGGATTTAACGAAGAGGTTTTTCGTGATGCAATTATGTACGAAATGCAACGAGGTGGACAGGTTTATATCATTCACAATCGTGTGCAATCGTTAAAAGATATTGCTGGAATGGTACAACGTTTGGTTCCCGATGCGCGTGTTGCTACTGGACATGGGCAAATGGAAGGGAAAGAATTAGAAGCTGTTTTACTCGATTTTATTGATGGACGTTACGATGTTTTTGTTTCCACAACGATTATCGAATCGGGATTGGATGTTCCGAATGCCAATACAATTTTAATCAATGATGCGCAAAACTTCGGTTTAGCCGATTTGCATCAAATGCGTGGTCGTGTAGGGCGTAGTAACCGCAAAGCATTTTGCTATTTGGTTGCACCTCCGTTGTCTGTTTTAACCGATGAGGCTCGTAAACGTTTGCAAGCAATTGAACAGTTTTCAGATTTAGGTTCTGGATTTAATATCGCGATGAAAGATTTAGAGATACGTGGTGCAGGAAATCTATTAGGTGCAGAACAAACTGGATTTATGATGGATATTGGTTTCGAAACGTATCAAAAAATCTTAAATGAAGCCATTGAAGAATTAAAAGAAACGGATTTCAAAGATTTGTTCGAAGATCAAAAAACGGGAGAAGTAAAATCCTATGTTTCGGATGTGCAGATTGATTCGGATTTGCAAATTATGTTCCCAGATGAATATATAGAAAGTTCTGAAGAACGTTTATTGTTGTACAAGGAATTAGCTGATATTGAGACTGAAAATGAGTTAGAAGCGTTTAAAAACAATTTGATTGATCGCTTTGGTCAATTACCTGTTGAAGCTGAAAATTTATTAGAATCTATTCAATTGAAATGGATTAGTAAAAAATTAGGTTTCGAACGATTGGTCATGAAAAAAGGCGTGCTTTTGGCTTATTTTATTAATAAACCACAAAGCGAGTTTTATCAATCAGATGAATTTAGAATAATTTTAAATAACGTTCAAAATAACCCTAAAAATATCAGTTTTAAGGAAAAATCACCTAAAAAAGGAGAAGAATATCCAACATTATTACTGCGATTTGAACACATACAAAACGTGCATGAAGCCTTACAAAGTCTACAAAATTTATTAATTCATTAACATTTTTTAGTTTTAATTAGTAATCTAATAAAATACGCAAGGAGAATTAACCAAGTTGTTAGTTCTCCTTTTTTAGTGGAATAAACTCAAATACCGATATAGATAAATTGTATTATATTTATCATATTGAGAACTGCAACTCGTTGTAAACGAATAATCATAAATAATATGGTAATTTATTATTATTTTTATCGATAAAATATTAGTTGGAAAAACAGTAAAGTAGTTATGGACACAGCATCAAGTTATATTCCTATCCTCATTCTTTTTGTCGTTGCTTTTGCATTCGTAGCAGGAACTATCGTTGCGACACATTTGCTTGGACCTTCGAGAAAGACAGATGAAAAGTTAGAGAATTTCGAGTCGGGGATAGAAAAAGTAGGAAATGCAAGACAGCCATTTGCCATTAAGTATTTCTTAGTTGCAATTTTATTCGTGTTGTTCGATGTAGAGGTAATTTTCTTTTACCCTTATGCAGCGAATTTTAAAGAATTAGGTTGGGAAGGATTTGCAGCAGTTGCAACATTCGTTGGATTATTCTTCGTGATGTACTTATATGTACGCAAAAAAGGAGCTCTAAACTGGGAAAAATAGAGCATTTTAAAATCTAAAATAATAGTATAATGATTCATAATAAAAGACCAGTAACACACAATACCAACGTGAAGATCGTTGAGTCTCCAGGTGGTTTTGAAGGTGAGGGTTTTATGGCGATGCAATTATCAAAAGTAGTTGGATTAGCCCGTAAAAACTCAATTTGGCCTTTACCATTTGCGACAAGTTGTTGCGGAATCGAGTTTATGGCGACAATGGGTTCGACATACGATTTGGCACGTTTTGGATCTGAACGTTTGGCTTTTACGCCACGTCAGTGCGATTTGTTGATGGTAATGGGTACAATTTCTAAGAAAATGGCTCCAGTTCTGAAGCAAGTTTACATTCAAATGGCAGAACCTCGTTGGGTTATTGCAGTTGGAGCTTGTGCAAGCTCAGGTGGTATTTTCGATACATATTCGGTTTTACAAGGGATTGATGAAGTAATTCCTGTAGATGTTTATGTGCCGGGTTGTCCTCCTCGTCCAGAAGCAATTATTGATGGCGTAATGCGTATTCAAGAATTGGTAGAGTCAGAAAGCGTTCGTCGTAGAAGTAGCGATGAATATCAGCAACTTTTAACAAGTTATGGAATTAAATAAGTCGAAATAATGGATAATTCATTTATAAAAGACCGTTTGGTTCAAAAGTTTCAAGAAAACATCGTTGGATACGAAGAACACTTTGGTGTTTTGACAATTCATGCAAACAAAGATTTCAATCTGAAAATTCTTCAATATTTATACGACGAAGAGCAATTAGCATTTAAATTCTTGAAAGATTTAACGGCGATTCATTACCCAAATAATGTTGGAGAGGAATTAGTTGTAACTTATTTAGTCTATAATATGTACGAGAATGTTGAGGTTCGTTTAAAATTTGCTTTACCAATCGAAAAACCTTCGATTTTTACAGCAACTAAATTATTCGAAACAGCAAACTGGTTAGAACGTGAAGCGTATGACTTTTTCGGAATTGATTTCGTTGGGCATCCAAATTTAATTCGTGTAATGAACGTTCCAGAAATGGATTATTTCCCTTTACGCAAAGAATTCCCATTAGAGGATCAGACGCGTAAAGATAAAGACGATGAGATGTTTGGTCGTGGAGGAGATTTCAATTATGGAGGTTTTAATGTAAAAGCAAATTAACCATGGGAAAAGAGAAAACTAAAACAAATAAACATCTTGATCTTCCAGACGGTTCTTTAGAAAAAAGCACAATAACCTTAAACTTAGGACCTACGCATCCTGCAACACATGGGGTATTTCAAAATATTTTAGAGATTGATGGTGAAATCATCAAATCGGCGGTTTCTACAGTTGGGTATATTCACCGTGCTTTTGAGAAGATTGCTGAACGTAGACCATTGTACCAAATTACACCTTTAACAGACCGTTTGAACTATTGTTCGGCACCGTTGAATAACTTGGGTTGGCACATGACAGTTGAGAAATTTGTTGGAATTGAAGTTCCAAAACGCGTTTCTTATTTACGTGTCATCATCATGGAATTGGCTCGTATTGCAGATCATATCGTATGTAATTCGATTATGGGAGTTGATACAGGAGCATTTACAGGATTCCTTTATATGATGAAATACCGTGAGTTAATTTATGAGATTTACGAAGAAATTTGTGGTTCTCGTTTAACAACAAATATTGGTCGTATTGGAGGTTTTGAACGTGATTTTTCTGAAACTGCTTGGGAAAAAATCCATCGTTTCGTAAAAGAATTTCCAGATGTCTTAACAGAATTTGAGAACCTATTCGTACGTAACCGCATTTTTATGGATCGTACACAAGGAGTTGGAGGAATTTCTGCTGAGCGTGCATTAAATTATGGTTTCACAGGACCAAACTTACGTGCGGCAGGTGTAGACTATGATCTTCGTGTTGCGAAACCATATTCTCGTTACGAAGAATTCGAATTCGATATTCCAGTTGGTACAACAGGAGATTGTTACGATAGATTCTTAGTGCGTGGTCAAGAAATGTGGCAAAGTTTAAGCATTATCAAGCAAGCAATTGCAAAAATTGATGCGTTAGAAGGAGAAGAAGCAACACAGTATCATGCAGATGCTCCAGACTTCTATTTACCACTTAAGAAGGATGTGTACACAAAAATGGAAGCGTTGATCTATCATTTCAAAATTATTATGGGAGAGGTAGATATGCCAAAAGGAGAAATTTATAATTCTATAGAAGCCGCAAATGGTGAGTTAGGATATTATTTTATCTCTGATGGTGGACGTTCGCCATACCGTTTACATTTCCGTAGACCTTGTTTCATTTATTATCAAGCTTATCCAGAATTGATCCAAGGATCAATGATTTCAGATGCCATTGTTACAATGAGTAGTCTGAATTTGATTGCTGGAGAATTAGATGCTTAATAAAAATTATTAAAAATGGCAATTCAATTTTCAGAAGAGACACAACAAAAAGTAGATAAAATCATCGCACGTTATCCAGCGGATAAAAAACAAAGTGCTTTGATCCCTTTACTTCATGTAGCACAAGCTGAGTTTGGTGGTTGGTTAGACACACCTCATTTAGATTATGTGGCAGAAGTATTAGAAATTTTACCAGTAGAAGTTTACGAAGTAGCTTCTTTTTATTCGATGTTCAACCTAAATCCCGTTGGGAAATATGTGTTAGAAGTTTGTCAAACAGGACCTTGTATGTTAAATGGTTCAGACAAAATTATCGAGCACATCAAATCAAAGTTAAATATTGAAGCTGGAGGAACTTCGACTGATGGTTTATTTACCTTAAAACCAGTCGAATGTTTAGGAGCGTGTGGTTATGCACCAATGATGCAGTTAGGAAAAACTTATCGTGAGCATTTGACGATCGAGAAAGTGGACGAATTATTAGAGGAATTGAAAAAATTAGCATAATGGGACAAAAATTACTGTTAAAAAATATTGATGTTCCAGGAATTCGTCATTACCAAGTTTACCGCGAAAATGGTGGGTATGCAAATGCTGAAAAAGCATTTAAAATGACAACCGACGAAATCTTAGAAGAAGTAAAAACTTCTGGTTTAAGAGGGCGTGGTGGAGCAGGTTTTCCAACTGGAATGAAATGGAGCTTTTTGGCAAAACCAGAAGGTGTTCCAAGACACTTGGTGGTAAATGCAGACGAATCAGAACCAGGAACGTTCAAAGACCGTTTCTTGATGGAATATATTCCTCATTTGTTAATCGAAGGCGTTTTGATTTCATCATTCTGCTTAGGATCTAACACTTCATTTATTTATATCCGTGGAGAATACGCGTGGGTTGCAGAAATTTTAGAAGAAGCAATCGACGAAGCAAAAGCTGCAGGTTGGTTAGGTAAAAACATCCAAGGAACTGGTTTCGATTTAGAAATTTATGTTCAGCGTGGTGGTGGAGCTTACATCTGTGGTGAGGAAACGGCATTATTAGAATCGTTAGAAGGTAAACGTGGAAATCCACGTCTTAAACCACCTTTCCCAGCTGTAAAAGGATTATGGGGAAGACCAACGGTTGTAAACAATGTAGAAACAATTGCTGCTGTAGTTCCAATTATTGAAATTGGAGGAGAAGCCTATTCTAAAATCGGAGTTGGTCGTTCTACAGGAACAAAATTAATTTCTGCTTGTGGTAATATTAATAAACCAGGTGTTTATGAAATTGATATGACGATTACGGTTGAAGAATTTATCTATTCAGACGAATATTGTGGCGGAATTCCAAACGGAAAACGCCTTAAAGCATGTATTCCTGGAGGAAGTTCTGTGCCAATTGTTCCTGCAAACTTATTGTTAAGAACTGCCGAAGGTAAACCTCGTTATATGAATTACGAAAGTTTAGCAGAAGGAGGTTTCCAAACAGGAACAATGATGGGATCTGGAGGATTTATCGTGTTAGACGAAGATCAAGACGTGGTGTATCATACATATACATTAGCTCGTTTCTATCGCCACGAATCATGTGGACAATGTTCGCCTTGTCGTGAAGGAACAGGTTGGATGGAAAAAATCTTGAAACGAATCGATGAAGGAAAAGGTAAAATGTCAGACATCGAATTGTTATGGGATGTGCAACGTAAAATCGAAGGAAATACAATTTGTCCATTAGGAGATGCAGCGGCTTGGCCTGTTGCAGCGGCAATTCGTCACTTCCGTGATGAATTCGAGTGGCATATTAACAATCCAGAAGAATGTTTGACGCGTAATTTTGGTTTAGCACATTATGCTGATCCAATCGAAATAAAAGAAACCGCAAATTAATACGAAGATGGCAGAAGAAACACCATTATTTAAAGTTACCATCGATAACGAAACGATTGAAGTACCTGCGGGAACAACGATCCTTCAAGCCGCTCGTATGATAGGTAAAGAAGTAGCACCTCCAGCGATGTGTTACTACGGTAAATTAGAAAACACAGGAGGAAACTGTAGAACATGTTTGGTAGAAGTATCAAAAGGGAGTGAAGCAGATCCTCGTCCAATGCCAAAATTGGTTCCATCTTGTCGTACAACGGTAATGGACGGAATGGTTGTAGGCAATAAAACGTCTGAACGTACTGTTGAGGCACGTAAAGGTATTGTTGAATTATTATTAATCAACCATCCTTTAGATTGTCCAGTATGTGATCAAGCAGGAG
>NZ_CALGVK010000027.1:0-22057 GCF_937930195.1 uncultured Empedobacter sp. | reverse complement strand
GCTAAACCAACAATTGCTGTTAAAATTAATTTTTTCATAGAATTTTTATTTTAATTGATTTTATTGTTCTTTTAATAGAGCTTCTCTCAGTTTCTTAAAGAGATTTGACGAATATACAAAATCAATCACATTTGGATTATCTGCGACTAAAATTTCGTCTTTTGTTCCTTCCCATTCCAAGAAACCATTTTTTAAGAAAACAATATGATCGCCGATTTCCATTACCGAGTTCATATCATGTGTATTGACAACTGTTGTTGTGTTGTATTCCTTCGTAATATCATAAATTAATTGATCGATAACCAAAGCTGTTTTGGGATCTAAACCCGAATTAGGTTCATCGGCAAATAAATACTTTGGATTATTTACAATAGCGCGTGCAATAGCAACGCGTTTTTGCATACCTCCAGAAATTTCTGAAGGATACTTTTTCAATGCTGTTCGTGCTATCTCAACACGATCTAATACTTCTCTTGCACGTTTTTCTGCATCTGCATTCGACATATCCGAAAACATCTGTAAAGGAAACTTTACATTTTCGACGATATTCATCGTATCATATAAAGCTGAACCTTGGAAAACGACACCAATTTCTGAGCGTAAACGTTGTTTTTCTTTGTAATCGAACTCGATCATATTTTCGCCTTCATACAAAATTTGACCAGAAGTTGGTGAAAATAAACCAATTAAATTTTTAAGAAAAACGGTCTTTCCAGAACCACTTTGACCAATGATTAAACTTACTTTTCCTTTTTCGAATGTAACCGAAAAACCTTTTAAAACTTCGATCGCATCAAAAGATTTTCTGATTTCTTTTATCTCAATCATTAGCTCAAAATTGTTTGTGTTAATACTAAGTTGATCACAATAATTGTGATAGATGTCCAAACAACTGCTGTTGTTGCAGAACGTCCAACTTCTAAAGATCCTCCTTTTACATTATACCCATAATATGCAGGAATTGTTGCGATAACAAACGCGAATACCATCGTTTTGACAAATGTATATACAAACAATTTTGTTGCCATATTCATTTGTAAACCAGTGATAAAGTCGGCTGCAGACCATAGTTTAGTAAAAACACCAATGTAATAACCTCCTAATAACCCGAATCCAATTGAAATCATGACCAATAAAGGATTAAAAAATACACAAGCGATAATTTTAGGTAGAATCAAGAAGTTTGCCGAATTGATTCCCATTACATCTAATGCATCAATTTGTTCGGTAACACGCATTGTTCCAATACTCGAAGCGATATACGAACCAACTTTACCAACTAAAATCAACGACATAATTGTTGGAGCAAATTCTAAGACCAACACTACTTTGGTTGCATAACCAATGTAAGCGTCTGGAACAGGAATAGCAGCTCCTTGAAAGTTTTGAGCCATTTGTATTGCTACAACAGCTCCCATAAATGTAGAGATGAAGGTTACAATTCCGACAGAATTTACACCTAAATCATATATTTCTCTAACGGTCAATTTCCAGAAAACACTCAATTTTTGAGGTTTGCTAAATACTTTACCCATAAGCATAAAGTATGACCCTAAATTTTCGATTAGTTTCATTACGACAAAATTAATATTTTTATTGGAAAGGCATTTTATTTATCTTGCACAATGTGAATTTAGAACATTTAACTTCTTATCTCCCTCATAATGCAGACTTGTACGTGAAAAAATGGTTAGAAAATCACTTCATCACACTTAAAATTACAAGACGAAGAGAAACAAAGTTGGGAGATTATCGCAGATTGCTCGAAAATAACCGTCATCAAATTACGGTAAATGGTGATCTCAATCCTTATGCTTTCTTTTTTGTGTTTACACATGAAGTCGCACATCTCAAAACATTTGTTCAGTTTGATTCTCGAAAAATAAATCCGCATGGAAAAGAATGGAAAACCATTTTTGGACATTTATTATTAGAATCACTTCATGTTTATCCCGAAGAATTGCGACCTTACATTATACATCATGCGAAGCATCCAAAAGCAAGTTTAGGTGCAGATATTAATGTATCAAAATATATTATAGATGATAAAAATCCTACTCAAGTCTATTTAGAAGATTTAGAGGATGGCACAATTTTTTCAATAGGAAAAAGGATCTTTAAAAAAGAATCCAAAAGAAAATTAAGGTATCTTTGTTTAGAGCTGAAAACCAATAGAAGGTATTTGATTAATGCAACTGCTACCGTAAACAAATTTAAAAACAATCATGAATAACAAAGATAATTATGCTGTTATCCTTGCCAGTGGTACAGGAGTTAGATTATGGCCGTTGAGCACAATAAAAAAACCAAAACAATTTCATGATTTATTAGGAATTGGAAAAACATTTATTCAACTCACCTATGATCGTTTGAAAAAAGTTGTTCCTCAAGAAAATATTTTCATTGTTACCATTCAAGATTACAAAGAAATTGTAGAAGAACAATTACCTGAATTTAATGAAGCTAACTTTATTATTGAACCAAGAGTAATGAATACTGCTGCGTGTAATTTATTAGCAGCAATGACGATTCAACAAATTAATCCCAATTGTAAATTGATTATTTCCCCTTCGGATCATTTTATATTTAATGAAGAAGAATTTTCTGAAAAAGTGAAAATTGCTTTCGAGGATGCTGATAATAATCGATTAATCACTTTAGGGGTAGCACCTACACGACCAGATGTTAATTATAGTTATATTCAATTTATAGAAAATCCCACGCCTATAAAAAAAGTGAAATCTTATATTGATAAACCTGATTTAGAATTTGCTGAATCATTTATTACAAGTGGCGAATTTATTTGGAACACAGGTATTCTTATTTGGTCAGTAGAAAGTATTGTGTATGCTTTTCAACAACATTTACCTTCTATGTACGAAACATTGAACAAGTATTTTGAACTTGATCAATCGTTACAAAATACAGAAACGCTAAAACCTATTTACACAACATTGGATGTCACATCAATCAACAAAGGTATTTTAGAGCAAGCAGATAATGTTTATGTTATTCCTACTACATTTGGTTGGAGTGATATTGGGACTTGGTCTGCAATTAATGAAAAATATAAATATACAGGAGAAGATCAAGACGATAATCAAAATACATTATTGTGCAAACACTTTTCTGGATATAATGCCAAGAATAATTTTATTTATTCAACAGAAGACAAGGCAATTATTGTCGACGGATTAGATAGCTATGTCGTGATTAATTCGGATAAAGGTTTATTAATTTGTCCACGCAGTAATGTGCAAAATATCAAATCCTATGTCAGTGATTTGAAACTTCAAAAAAATGGCGAAAAATATTGTTAAATAAAAAGCTTCTCATTTTTGAGAAGCTTTTTATTCTTTTATTTTAACGTAATCACATTTTGACCAACTTTATATCCATTTTGGTAAATGTCTATTTTATATTCTCCTTTCGGGAAATCGTAATCAACCCAATCAAACGTTACTCTAGAACCTGACATATTGTTGTAATTTACTTTTACACGATCAGAGTAATCAATAGATGTACCAGAACGTAAAGTCGTTTCACCAGAATCAGCTCCTTTAAATTTTCCAACTTCACCATTTGGTTTATAGATGGTAACAAAAAGCTCTTTCGTTTCCGATGTTGCGTTCAAGTTTTTGTCCAAATCAAAAGAAACTCTTACTTTATCAATTCTACTTGCTCTTGTTGTTTCAACTTCTTTTCCACTCGATTTTACGCGCACACCTTTGATAGTATAATTAGAAACCGATAAGGTTGAATTTGTTTCTTTGATTAAGTTTTGATGATTTTCTTTCTCTTCATCCAAGTTCGACTCAACTACTTTTTTCTGTTCGTTTAAGTTCGAATTCTCAGAAGCTAATTCTGTATTTTTATTTGTTAAGACTTTATTTTCATCTTTCAATCGGGCGATCTCTTCTTTATAAACTTTGATATCAGTTTGCAAAGATAAAATTAGACGTTTCGCTCGAGATAATTCATTATTTGTAATTTCTTCTTTATTAAGAATTGCTTGAATTTCTTTTTGCTTTTCTAAGATCAATCGATCCTGATAGTTTAATGATGAATCTTTTTTGACAACGCGAGTTTTTGCTTCGTCAAAATCTGCTCTAACAATACGTAATTCTTGTTTTAAAATTTCTCTTGAACGTTCTAAATCATTGATGTCTGTTTGCATCTCTATAGAAGACTTTGCATTAGCTTCTTTGGAATATACAATATATCCAATTGCTAACAACAAGGCGACAAGTAAAGCTGCTATAATTATATTTTTAATGAATTCTTTCTTATGCTTAGTATTAGTAGAAGGTTCGAGATCTTTATATTCAGTCATTTTTATTAAATTCAGAGGGAAATTATGAATACAAAAACTAAACCATTTTCATTTATTTTAGAGAATGGTCGAAAATTTAACATTTAATCACTAAAATTATACACCAAAAATACTTGACGCAATTAGTTAGATTCTTTTTTTATATCACTTGAAATTTGATCCAATTTATTTTCAGCTTCCGTTTTCAATTCTTCTGCTTTTTCTTCTAATTCTGTTTTTTCTTCTTTAAAAGTGCTTTTCAAATCCGAAACTTTTTCTTTCACAAAATCACTTGTTTGCTTCATTTGCTTTTGGGCAATATCTTTCACTTCTTCGTAATCTTGTTTTGATCTTTCTTTGAAATCTTTCGCCGCTTCTTTCGATTGCTCTTTCAAATCACCTGAAGCATCTTTCAAATTATGAATTGTTTTACGTGCAAAATCTGATGCATCATCCGCAATCAATGTTCCTGTTTTTTTTACCGTTGCCGAAACATCGTCAAATTTATCGCCCGCTACATCTATTGCAGTTTCAGTTTTTCCTAAAATTCTTTTCAAAAAATTTCTAAGTCCCATAATAATTTATTTTCTTGATTATTTTCACTTTAAATTTACAGCTTCATTCAATAACTTTGAATGAATTCAAATTAATTTTTATTAAAAATATGATTTTTAACTATTTTAAACGATTCTATCTTGGAGTTTTCGTACTGAGTTTACTAATTATTTTTAGTTGTAATCCAGAAAAAAAACAGCCCGAATCGAATCATACTACATCATCCGAAGTTATATCCTTCAAATATTCGACCAAAAATAAAAATTATGTAAGTGCTCATCGTGGTGGTAGTGGAATTCATGGTTTTCCAGAGAATTGTATTGAGACCTTAGAGCATCTTTATCAAAACGGTATTCAAATTTTTGAGATAGACGTGGCTGAAACAAAAGATGAACAACTTATTTTAATGCACGATAATTCTCTACAACGGACAAGTACAGGGCGACAAGATGTCAATCAAGTTGATCTAAAAACGATAAAGGAATACTTTTTGGTAGATGATTTCGGGCAACAAACGTCTTATAAAATTCCAACTTTTGCAGAAGCATTAAATTGGGGAAAAAATAAACCAATTTATTTTATGGTAGACATCAAAAAAGGTGTTGATTATCGGGCTATAGTTTCGACAATAAAACAAGCGAACCTACAAAAACAAGTGGTTTTGGTAACTTATACAATCGGACAAGCCAAAAAGTTACATCAACTTGCACCAGAAATGTTATTGTCTGTTTCGATGCGAAACGAAAGAGAATTGAATGAAATGCTAAATAGCGGAATTCCAACTGATAAAATGGTTGCATTTACTGGAACCCGTCGCAATGATCAATCATTTTTAGATAAAATTCATGACAAAGATATAGTCGTCATTTTTGGTACGTTAGGTAACTTAGACAAAAGTTCTGCTGCAAGAAATGGTCAACTTTATCGCGATTTAGAAAAAGATGGTGTCGATATTTTTGCAACAGATAGAGCAATAGATGTTCATCAAACGATTAATAAAAATTAAATGGAAACAATATCACTTAAAGATTCAAATTATTTTTCAAAATTGATGCTCAATTACATCAATCAAGATGAAAGTTTGAACGACTTCTACAACCTATTTCCAACCAAAGAAAATTATAGTAAACAAGCTAAGAATAAACTTGAAAATTATAAAAACAGAGCAATTCTTGTTGAACAAATCTCGAAGCAATTAAATCATTTAGAACTTTCGGAAAAGCAACAAAAAAATCTCAAAAAATTAGCTAAAAAAAATACGGTAACCATTACAACTGGTCATCAATTAAATTTGTTCACAGGGCCAATTTTCTTTTTTTATAAAATATTACAAGTCATTAAAGCGTGTGAAGAATTAAATGCAGAACAAAAAGAAGTCAATTTTGTTCCCATGTTTTGGATGGCCACTGAAGATCACGACTTCGAAGAAATCAATCATTTCAAATATGGTGATCGAATTATTCATTGGGAAAAAGATTTTGGAGGTCCCGTTGGTCGATTATCAACAGAAGGTTTACAAGAAGTTTTCAACTCTTTTTTGAAACTTTTGCCAAATGGGAAAAAGAAAACAGATTTACACAATTTGATTGAAGCATCTTATTTGTCAAATGATAATTTAACCGAAGCAACTCGAAAATTAGTTCATTTATTATTCAAAGATCTTGGATTGTTGATGATTGACGGTGATGACAAAGAATTGAAAAAAATAATGATTCCTTCTTTTGAGCAAGAGTTAATTCAATCTACATCCTTTAAAAAAGTAATTCCTCAGAATGAAAAATTAGAACAATTAGGTTATTCGATTCAAGTAAATCCACGCGAAATAAATTTATTTTATATTAATCAAAATAACTCTCGCGAAAGAATTGTTGAACAAAATGGAACGTATTTTGTCAATAATACTTCAATCAAATTTTCAAAAGAAGAAATGATTAGCGATTTACATCAAAATCCAGAAAAATTTAGCCCAAATGTGATTTTGAGACCATTGTACCAAGAAACAATTTTACCGAATGTTGCGTATATTGGTGGAGGTGGTGAAATGGCTTATTGGTTGCAATTAAAGGAAATGTTTAACGAATTTGAAGTTGATTTTCCTCTTTTGGTGTTGAGAAATTCATTATTAATTAGAACTGAAAAGCAGTATGAAAAGCAACAAAAATTAAATTTATCGAACGAAGATTTATTTTCAAACAGTTTAGCTATTGCGAAAAAACAAGCGATTAATTCATCAGAAATAGCACCTAAACTTCCTGAATTGGAAGAGGAATTAAAAAATATTTTTGAGCGTTTAGAACAGTTGAGTTCGTTAACCGAGTCTTCTTTTTCAGATATGATACAAGCGCAGCGCACAAAACAATTGAAAGGTTTTGAGAAAATAAAAAAACGTTTGGTACATGCAGAAGTTAAAAAGAACGAAGATTTATTGAAAAGAATAGAACAATTATTAAATGATCTTTCTCAACAAAATGGTTTGCAAGAACGAGTGAAAAATTTTGCTGATTTTGACTATGTTAACATCAAGTATTTCATTGATTTTATTGAAGATAGTCTTCAACCTTTCGAGTTTGAGTTTATTATAAATACATTAAACGAAGAACGCTAACCAAAACATAATTTGTATATTTGAAACGAAAATTCATCTAAATGAAAAAAATATTAGCTTTATTGTTATTTGTTGGTGCATCAGCACTTTATGCTCAACAAAAAACGCATACAGTTCAAGCCAAAGAAACCGTTTACGGAATTTCGAAACAATATGGTGTTTCGCAAGAAGAATTGTATAAAGCCAACCCTAAAATTGAAAAAAATGGGATTCATCCAGGTGATTTGATTGTAATTCCAACCAAAGGGACTGCAACAAACCAACCAACAGAAACCAATAATCCTACTCAACATGTAACTACTTCTGACGATAATTATCAATACATTACGATAGAGCCGAAAGAAACCGTTTACAACTTGACTAAAAAATATTCTATTTCGGAAGAAACATTGTATTCTTTAAATCCTCAAATCAAAGAAAGAGGTTTAGAAATTGGAGATGTGATTAAACTTCCGAAAGTGGTAACGAACAAAGTTTTTTCTGTACCGAAAGGAACTCACTTGATCAAAAAAGGGGAAACTTTATATACATTAGCCAAACAATATAATGTAAGTGTTGATGATTTTTATACTGAAAATCCAGCATTACAAACTGGAGTAAAAGAAGGCATGGTCATTTCTATCCCTAAAAAATCGGGGTCAGTTACTATTGAAGAAAACTCGATCAATTATGTTGTTCAGAATGGTGATTCTGCTTACGGAATATTAGAGAGATACAATACGAATTTAGATGAGTTATTGCGTTTAAATCCTGAATTAATTAATGGGTTAAAAGCTGGAATGACTCTTAAAATTCCATTGCAAAAAAATGCAAAAATCATCAAATATGGAACTGCAGGCAAATTGAAACGTGCAAATGACAACGAAATTAATGTTGCCATCTTGTTGCCTTTTGATGTAGCTAATAATCCACAATTGAAAAACTCGCAAGCGATGCAATTTTTTACCGGAACTAAATTAGCCTTAACACGTTTAGCAAAAAAAGGTAAAAATGTCAATGTAAAAGTCGTCGATACAAAAGACGGAAATCTACAAGATATCCTATCGACAACCGATTTTAGTAAAACAGATGCAGTTATTGGTCCCTTAAATACTTCTGATGTAACCGAAGTCGCAAACTTTTTTAGTAATTCTGGAATTGCTGTGATTTCGCCTTATGCGAATGATGATTCATTGAATTCTTTTAATGATTTATTGATTTCTAATCCAAAAGATGAAGTTATCGCGGATCAAATCATCGATGAAATTGGGAAAAATTTTGCTGGAGAACAAGTTTATTTATTGACAAATCGTGATGATCAAGAATTAGCAAATTACACAAAGAAACAATTAGAAAAACAATTGAAAGCTAATGTGGTTATCGTAGATAGTGCTTCTAAAATTGTACAACCGCACGATAAAGTAAATGGTGAAGATTATTATACACCAATTATTACGGTTTTAGTTGGAGATGATGATGCATTAGGAAAGCAATATTTAGAAAAATTAAAAACATTTCACAAAGACAACATCAAAGCTTACGGAATAAAAGCTGTTTCGGTTTATGATGTGTATAATCCAGAAAATGCGAAAAATATTGATGCTTTCCGCGAATTTGGGTTTGTCTTTAGTACCGCACGCTTAATCAATACAAGAGATACAGAAGTACAAAGTGTTTTGAAAGATTTTAAAGATGTTTATTGCGAATTCCCTACACGTTACGAGCAAATTGGATACGATGTAACATATGATATTGTAGATAGAATGAACAATAAAGGAGATGTTACGAATAATATTACAACAGAATATACACGTGTGGCTTCTAAATTTGCTTACAAAAAAGCAAGTGGAAGTAAAGCATTTACAAACGATGCGAGTCGTATAGTACGTTTACCAAAAAAATAAATACTTCTAAAAATTATACCTAAAAGCGATACTAAATCATAGTATCGCTTTTTCTTTTTTATGAATTAGAATTAAAATCTTCAGAATGAAAGTATTTTTTCTAAATTTGGATATGCACAAACTTAAAGACAATTTACTCGTAAAAGTGATCCTTGCCATTGTGCTTGGAATTGCACTTGGCGGAATTATACCAGAAGCTATTGGTCGTATATTTATGACTTTTAATGACTTTTTTAGCGAATTACTCAACTTTTTAATACCGTTAATTATTGTCGGATTAATTGTTCCATCAATTGGGAGACTGGGACAAACTGCTGGAAAATTATTGTTTACGACAGTATTGATCGCTTATGGTTCCTCTATATTATCAGGACTATTAGGTTATTCTGTAAGCATGTCTGTATTTCCTACTCTATTAGAAAATCAAACAGGACAAATAAATTTAGCAGAAAAAGCGAAAGAATTTGCACCTTATTTTTCAATCGAATTTCCTCCTTTATTTGGTGTAATGCCAGCCTTAATCTTTTCATTCCTTTTCGGAATTGGATTATCAAGATTAAAAAATTCTACTTTTGGAAATTTTGCAGATGATTTTGAAACGATTATAACCTATTTAATTAAAAACTTAATTATTCCACTTTTACCAATTTTCATTTTCGGAATTTTCTTGAATATGTCTTATTCTGGACAAGTATTTACGATTATGAATGTATTTTTAAAAATAATTGGCGTCATCTTCGTTCTACATATTTTGTTGTTACTTGTTCAATTTATTATTGCTGGATCAATTGCAAAGAAAAATCCATTGACGATGTTAAAATTGATGATGCCGGCATATTTTACAGCCTTAGGAACGCAATCATCTGCTGCAACAATTCCGGTTACAATTGCGCAAGTAAAGAAAATTGGAGTTCGAGAAGAAATTGCAAATTTTGCAGTGCCTTTGTGCGCAACGATTCATTTATCTGGTTCGATGTTAAAAATCGTTTGTTGTTGTTTAGCATTAATGCTAATTCAAGGAATGGAAATCGATTTTATTCAATTTTTTGGATTTATGATGATGCTTGGTGTCGCAATGGTCGCAGCGCCTGGAGTACCTGGTGGAGCAATTATGGCAGCAATAGGAATTATCGCTTCGATGTTAGGATTTGATGCAGAAAATCAAGCATTAATGATTGCACTTTATATTGCAATGGACAGCTTTGGTACTGCAGGTAATGTAACGGGAGACGGTGCAATTGCCGTAACCTTAAATAAGTTATTTAAGAAAGAAGTTCAATAAATAAACTATTAATGATATAAAAGAAGCGTTCTAAAATTAATTTAGAACGCTTTTTTAGTTATAAAAATATATAAATGAGGAATGTACTTGTTGATTAGAACCCTACTCCACCACCTTGATTTTCTGTTTTATTTCTCTGAGCTTCTGCACGAGAACGCACTTTTCCACCGAAATTATACGTAAAACCAATATTTAATGTTTGAGCTTCCCAACGGAAATTGCCGTAACCTCTTGCAGGATCGTACATTTCTAAACGTCCGTAAAATGTTCTGAAAATATCACTTACACGAGCACTTAAAGCAGCTTTACCACCCATAAATGTGTAACGTGCACCTAAATCCATACGCCACATATCTTGCATTTCTCCTTGTACAAAACGGTATTTACCTGAGTACATAAAGAAATGTTGTAAACTAATTGATTTCGTTACTTTGAATGTGTTGTTCATACGAGCTGTCAAACGATTAGCGTCTATTTCTGCTGTGTATGGATTTTTAAATTCATCCATTCTGGCAACAACCATTGTATTGTGTGTAAAATCTCCACTAATATTTGATGACCACCATTTTGTTGGAACAAGATTAAACGCTAATTCGAAACCATATGCATTTACTTTATCGTAGTTTTCATATAATTGGATGAATTTTTCTGAATTTGTATCATCAACCAATACACTACGGAAAATATTATCTTGTACATGTCTGTAAAATACATTAGCCGAAATAGAATTTTTACCAATTCGTTGTAAATATCCAACTTCAAAATTATCTGTGTATTCAGGTTTTAATTCTGGATTTCCAATGCTTGACATTAATGGAGTTGACCATTCTGCTACTGGAGATAATTGTCTGATTCCTGGACG
This sequence comes from uncultured Empedobacter sp., assembly GCF_937930195.1. Lineage (NCBI taxonomy): Bacteria > Pseudomonadati > Bacteroidota > Flavobacteriia > Flavobacteriales > Weeksellaceae > Empedobacter > uncultured Empedobacter sp. The sequence goes on along the minus strand of NZ_CALGVK010000027.1, from coordinate 10,558 downwards.
ATCTATTCGACGGCTATAATTCAACGAAACTTGTCCTTTTTCTGATACATCGTATGTTAAGAATGCAGATGGAAAGAAATCTAATTTATCTTTATCAATATTCTTCGTTTCTTGATTGTAAAAATAATTTCCTTTGTCTTTATATTGTTCTGCTCGTAATCCTAATTGCATACCAAATTTCCCGAATTTTTGACCATAATTTACATATGCAGAAAGGAAATCTCTCGTGAAATCAAAATCTGTACTAGGGTCAATTAAGGTGTTTTCGATATCAATTCGTCTATCAGTTAGCAACGTATTGTTATTTTTTTCGCGACGAAATTGCAATCCTGCTTCTATTTTTCCGCCATCTTTTATTTGATTTGTATAATCTAAATTTACACGAACATTATCCGTTTTAGAATCACGATCTTCGTAATAATTTTCTGTTTTAGGATAAGTATTGTGCATATTTCGCCAATCCGTATTTGTCGCTTGAGAGAAAAATGCATCTAAAACAATGTTGTGGTCTTTTTTATCGAAATCACGTTTAAAGTTTAAACTATAGTCTTGACTTTTCCAATCTCCATCAAAATTAGAATTATTTGGGTGAAGAGTATTGACATCTGTTTTTATAATGTCCGAACCAATTTCACCATGTCCTTCTCCAAACCATTGATTGGTATAAACTGTTAAAGCTGTTTTATCATCAATAAACCAGTCAAATCCGAATTTAGCTGCTTGACTTTCATCTTTATTCAAAATATCAATCGCTTGCCAACGTTTAGAATCATAATTATCTAAGTATCCATGAAATTCGCTTGGACGTTTGTTGTAGCTATAATTTCCAAAAAAGTTAAATGAACCTATATTTACATTTGCAGTTAATGAATTATTGAAACGACTTTTTTTACCTTGTTCATAACCTGTATTTAACGTAACATTATATCCTTTTTTCTGACCTTTTATCATGACAATATTAATGATTCCAGATTTCCCGTCTGCTTCATATTTTGCAGAAGGATTGGTTATAATTTCTACACTTTTTATTTGATTAGAAGGAATTTGTTTTAATACTTCCGAAGCTGATAAAGAAGAAGGTTTACCGTCGATATAAATTTTTACATTTTCGTTTCCTCTTAGAGATAACTCACCTGTTTGTTGATCTACATTAACAGACGGAATGTTATTAAGAACAGCAGCTGCGTTCGCTCCAGCAGACACTAAATCATTTCCTACTTCTACAACACGTTTGTCAATTTCGTTGCGATATTGCGAAACTTCTGCACGTACAAAAGCACCTTTTAATTCTACTGTCTCAGTAGATGAAGTTTGTAAAACAATATTTCCTAAATTTAATTCACCTCCTTTTACTTCTGCTGTTGTCACAGATTGTTGGTAGCCAAATTCTGTAATTACCAAACGATAATTTCCGTCTTCTAAATCTGGAATTTCAAATGTTCCATCTTCATTAGCATAAACTTCATCAAATAATTCTTTTGAATCAGCTTTAAAAATCTGAATTGCAGCCATAGCTACAGCTTCATTTTTTGCATTTTCAATCTTTCCCTTCACAGGATGATGCTCCTGCGCAAATCCGTAAATAGAACAAACGGAGAAAAGAATAGCTAAAGTAATTTTATTTAATTTCATAGTTGATATTTTGCATAGTACTATGTTTTACATAATACAAAGTTATAATGATCCGAACTTTTACCTAATTAGACGTTTTTAAATTTATTCTGTTACAGAAAATGGAAAATATTTATAACGTGAGCGATAAATACGTAAACACATTGAACGATAACATTTTCCTAATAAGACGCAAGAATTAAAAAATTGTTACAACAATTATAATTTTTTTTAAAATTTTATTTCCTCAACTGAAAAACTTACTTTTATCATTCAATTAATATTAATTCAAAAATTGCTAAAACATTGAGTTCAATTGTCATATTAGGCGCAGGTAATGTTGCATTTCATTTAACTCGTGCATTAATCGAAAACACTTGCAATGTTCGACAAATATTTAATAGAACATTAGAGCATGCCAGAGAAATAGGCGAAGCAAATAGAATTTCGTACACTGATAAAATATCTGAAATTGAAAAAGCAGATGTTTACATTATCGCAAGTGCGGATTCTGGTATCGAAGAATTTTCGCATTATATCCCATACGATGATGTATTAGTCGTGCATACATCAGGTTCGTCGCCAATGTCTGTGTTGAAAGGAGATTATCGTAAAGGAGTTTTTTATCCGTTGCAAACTTTCTCGAAAGAAAGAACGATGCGTTATGATAATATTCCATTTTTTATCGAAGCCGAAAATCCTGAAGATTTAAAAACATTAAATGATTTAGGAAATCGTATTTCCAATGAAGTTCATGAATTAAATTTTGCGAGCAGAATGCAAGTGCATATGACAGGTGTTTGGGCAAATAATTTTGTCAATCATTTATATTATATCGCTGGAAATATATGCGAACAGAATAATGTGCCGTTCGATGTTTTGTTGCCGCTAATTCAAGAGACTGCCAACAAAGTAATTGAAATGAATCCGAAAGATGCTCAAACTGGACCAGCAAAACGCGGAGATCAAGTGATTATTGATCGTCATTTAGAAGCCCTTCAAGACGATTCGAGATTATTACAGATTTACCAAATAATGACAGATTCAATTAAACGAGTTTACGAAAAATGATAAGTTATAAAGAGAAACTAAATAACATCAAAACGGTTATTTTAGATGTAGATGGAGTTTTGACAGACGGTAATTTAATTTTATTACCAACTGGCGAAATGGTGAGAACAATGAATACACGAGATGGTTATGCCATGCAATTGGCTATTAAACAAGGAATTCGTATTGCAGTAATTACAGGAGGAAGAGATGAAGCTGTAGTTAATCGTTTAAAATATTTAGGCTTAACAGATATTTACGTGAATAAACGTGATAAAGTAGATGCTTTCGAAGATTTACTTTTTTCTTACGGATTAGACCCTGATGAAATTGCTTATATGGGCGATGATTACCCTGATTTAGCTGTAATGAATTTGGTAGGATTGGCTTGTTGTCCAAACGATGCATGTATGGATGTACGTAAAGCATCTGAATATATTTCACCTGAAAACGGTGGAAAAGGTTGCGTTCGCGATTTATTGGAACAAATCTTAAAAGTTCAAAATAAATGGTATAATGCTGAAGAAATTGCTTCGGTATAAAGGAATTTAAAATGTTATTAACCGAAAAATTTAAAGATACCACTATCATTCTGGCATCACAATCGCCAAGAAGAAAAGAACTTTTAGCAGGATTAGGATTACAGTTTTCAACAATTTCATTGGATATTGACGAAACTTTTGATCGCAACGAATTGAAGAAAGCTCAAATCACCGATTATCTTTCTGCAAAAAAAGCAAAAGCTTATACAGCAATTGAACCAAATGATTTAATTATTACATCGGATACAACGGTTTGGGTAGATGATGAATCGTTAGAAAAAGCTTCGAATAGAGAAGAAGCTTACGAGATGATTAAAAAATTAAGCGGAAAAACACATTCTGTTTACACATCGGTTACCATTCGCTCTATAAAAAAAGAAGTCACGTTTTCTGACGAAACCCAAGTTACTTTTGCAGATTTAACAGATGAAGAAATTTATTTTTATATCGACAATTACAAACCTTTCGATAAAGCCGGTGCATACGGTGTGCAAGAATGGATTGGCTACATTGGTGTTGATAATATGAATGGTAGTTATTTTAATGTAATGGGATTGCCAACGCACAAGCTATATAAAGAGTTAATGAAATTCTAAATCATATCATCCAGCTTCGGCTGGATTTTTTTATTCTACAATTATCGTATTTTTGTTTTTCTAAAAAATCAATTTTATGAAGGTCGGTTTATATTTTGGATCATTCAATCCTATTCATGTCGGACATTTAATTATTGCCAATCATTTTCAACAATTCACCGATTTGGATCAGGTTTGGTTTGTGGTTTCGCCTCAAAATCCGTTAAAGAAAAAAAGTTCGTTGGCAAATGAATACGACCGATTAGAAATGGTTGAATTAGCGATTAAAGATTATCCTAATCTACGTGCATCCAATATTGAATTTACGTTACCAAAACCATCTTATACGATTGATACGTTAATTCATCTGAAAGAAAAATTCCCTGAACACGAATTTGCATTAATTATGGGTTCTGATAATTTGGATGGAATTTCGAAATGGAAAAATGCTGAGATTTTAATGCGCGATTACCAATTTTATGTTTATCCGCGTCCTGGTTATTCCCAAGAAGAAAATTTTGACAATGTAGAAATGGTCGAAGCACCTTTGATGGAAATTTCGTCTACATTTATACGAAATGCAATCAAAGATGAAAAAAATATCAAACCAATGTTACCTAATAAAGTTTGGGAATATTTGGATGGAAGTAATTTGTATGGATGAATTTAATTTGAAAATGTGAGAATTTCTAATTTAATAAGATGGTTAGGTATTAGTTTTTTACCAATTGTATTTGTATTCATTATTTTTAGCTTAATAAAAGACATCACCAAATCTGAAAATGATATTAAATTGAATCAAGGTATAATATCTGAAATGGGAATAACAGAAAGAATTTATAAAAGCACTTCTCATAGAGGTATTACAACCAAAACTGATGTATTCTACCTGAAAGTTAAAAATGATAACAATAAATATTCTTATTTTGAAAGATTTTCAAATAATTATCAATCAATAATACATGATTTAAAAATTGGTGACTTTGTAAAAATTTATAATGAAGGAATTGATAAAAATCAAAATACAATTTCTATCATTCAGCTAGAGAAAGGCAATCAAATTTTAATTTCAAAATCTATTCATAATAAAAGAAATTATTTTATTATTATAGCTTTTTTAGCATTTCTAATCTTATATGTTATAATAATTTATCGAAAATTTAAAAATCATGACAAAACAAGCTACAATAAATGATTTACAAACATTAGCACCATTATTTGATGCCTATCGCCAATTTTATGATAAAAAAAGTGATGTTGAAGGTGCAAAAGAATTTTTGTTAGAGAGAATTGCCAATAACGAATCGGTGATTTATTTGGCTTTTGACGAAAAAGAGAATGCAGTTGGTTTTGTACAATTGTATCCCTTATTTTCATCAACTCGAATGAAACGTTTTTGGATGTTGAATGATTTATTTGTTTCGCCTGAATTTAGAGGTCAAGGTTTTTCAAGAGAATTGATTGATCAAGCAAAAAAATTATGCAGAAAAACTGATGCTTGCGCAATGTTGTTAGAAACCAGCGTTAAAAATGAGATTGGTAATTCGTTGTATCCAAGTGCTGGATTTATACTGCGCGATGATGCGAATTTTTATGAATGGGAAACTCAACCAAATTGACGTTTCAATTCGTAGATAATGTCTTCTAATCCGTTTAATTTTATTTCGTAAACAGTCGATAATAAAACGCCTAATTTTCCTTTCGGAAATCCACCTTTTTCTACAAACCATTCAAGATAAGATACAGGTAAATCGCACAACAAACGCCCTTCGTATTTACCGAAAGGCATTTTAGTTGTGACAATTTCTTTTAATATTTCGGGACGAAATCCTTCCATTATTTTGCTACAGTTCCTTTGTAAGTTGACATTCCATCCTTGAAATTGTTTGCATTACTGAACCCTTTTTCTTGCATTTTTTCTGTTGCTAATTTTGCACGAACGCCAGATTTACAATAGATGTAATAATTTTTCTTTGGATCTAATTTTTGAATTTCTTCTTCGAAATTAGGATTTTTTACATCGATGTTAATTGCACCAGGGACATGACCTTCAGCAAACTCTTCTGGTGTACGAACGTCTAACAAAACATTCTTTTTGTTCTTCAAATTAACCTCAGAAGCATTGTCTAGTGTAGAAGTTATTTCTTCTATTTTAGCTTGTTTTTCATGAGTTATAGTTGAACTATTTGCACAAGACCCTAAAAATAGAGTTCCTGTAATCATTGCGATTCCTAAAATTTTATTTACCATTATATTGATTCATTGTGTTACTTAATCCTTGAAAAATAAACGATAAAACAGCATCTGCAGCCAAATTTAATCGTTCATTCATTTTTTCGTTTTCTTCTGCCGACCATTCTCCTAAAACATAATCAACTTGTCTGCCTTCCGAAAATTCGTTTCCTACACCAAAGCGTAATCTCGCATAATTTTGACCACCAACTTTGTTCTGTATATCTTTTAAACCATTGTGCCCTCCATCGCTTCCTTTTCCACGCATACGAATTGTTCCAAATGGTAAATTCAAATCATCGGTGATGACAAATATATTTTCTAACGATATATTTTCTTTTTTCATCCAAAAACGAACTGCATCCCCACTTAAATTCATATAAGTATTTGGTTTTAATAACGTCACAGGTCTCGCTTTATATTTAAATTGTGCTACATCGCCAAAATTAGAAGGAGAAAATTTTGCTCCAGTTTTTTTAGCAACTTCTTCAACCACCTTGAAACCAATATTATGACGCGTATTTTCGTATTGAGCTCCAATATTTCCTAGCCCAATAATCAGATATTTTTGCATGCAACAAAATTACATCTTTTTACAATCATTCGGAATAAATATTTAACTTCGCTTTAAAATCTACTAAATTGGTATAGGTTTTGAAAAGACATGAAATCGATAAAAAATTATCATGAAAAAAATAATTAGCGTTTTAATATTATTTGTTGGGATGAATGCCTTTTCTCAGAAAATTCCAACACTAATGAAAACTGAATTTCCTGCAGCAGCTTTACAAGATAGCGTAGTTGATTTGGAAGGAAATTCAGTAACCATCGAAAAAATTGTTTCGAACAATAAAGGTAAAATTGTTTTGATAGATTTATGGGCAACTTGGTGTGGAGATTGTATCAAAAATATGTCCTCGTTGAAAAAATTACACGAAAAAAATCCTGATGTAACATTTGTTTATCTCTCAATGGATAAGTCTGAAGAAGCTTGGAAAAATGGAATTGAAAAATATCAAATTGAGGGTCAACACTTTTACTTAGGAAACAATTGGAAGGGTAATTTTGGCACAGGGATTGATTTAAATTGGATACCGAGATATTTGGTTCTTGATCAAAATGGAAAAATAGCAAATTACTACAGTGTAAAAGCTGATGATCCAAAAGTTCAGGAAACAATTGATCGTTTACGAAATAAATAGTTTATAGTTTACCAACCTAAGGGTGATTGAAATTGAAAAATCAATCACCCTTTTCTTTTATTAATTGCTAAAAATCAATACCTTTCATAGAATAAAAATAAATATTCTATAATTTTTTGTAGAGCATTTTTTATATCAAACTTTTAGTTATTATTGCATTGATTTTAATACCCTTTATATTTATATGAAAATATGCTTCGTAATGTATCCTTGGGACAAGGTTGAACCAGGAAAAGACACCACTATGCGAATTATTAAAGAATGCGTAGATCGTGGTTTTGAAGTATCCTATTTAACAAAAAAAGATATCTCTATTGCCAAAGGCAAAGTTGTAGGTAACTGCAGAAAGATGATTACTACAGACACAACGGATTGTGTAGAATTTTATCACACCATGAAATTTGAAAGTAGTATCAAAGATTTAACCGAGTTTGATATGATTTTTATGAGAGCCGATCCACCAATTGATCCGCTTTTATTGAACATGTTAGAATTAATCGAAGATAAAGTTTTTTTCGTCAATAAAATTTCTGGTTTACGTAAAGCAAATAACAAAATATACGCTGCTTCTTTTGATGATGGTCAGGAAACAATTGTTCCTCAAACGCTTATTACGAAAGATATCGATTTAATTAAATCGTTTGTTGAAGAAAATAAATTCGAAAAATTTATCATCAAACCATTAGATGGAATGGGAGGTAAAGGTGTAATTCTTTTCGAACGAAAAAATATTGGTAACTTAAGCTCGATTTGCGATTTTTATGTCAATCATTCTGGAATTTCTCAACCTATTATTTGTCAAAATTATATTGAAGGTGCAGAAAAAGGAGACGTTCGTGCAATTGTGATTAATGGAGAACCTATTGGCGCTATTATGCGTGTGCCTGCAGATGGTGATCACCGTTCTAATATTTCGGCTGGTGGTTCTGCAATTAAACATGATATGAGTGAGCATGAATTAGAATTGTGCCGTAAAATAGGGAAACAATTAAATGAAGATGGAATTTATTTTTGCGGAATCGATTTGATTAACGGAAAAATGGTTGAATTAAATGTCGTAAGTCCTGGGGGAATTGTCCCTCATAACAATGGAAATAATAACAACTAGATACAGAAACAAATTGTATCAATGTTATTGGATAAATATAAAGAATTTAAAGCATGAAATCCTTAAGTATACAGCAAATATTAGATAATATTGAGAACGAAATTGTATTTGAAGCTTATGCAGAAGACGACTCATTCAAAATAAAAATTGACGAATACATTCCTTACGTTTGTGCTGCCATTCACGATGGTGGACAAATGCGCGAAGATATTCGAGAAAAATGTTTATTGAGTAATTACGAGCGTTGGTACGAAGAAGATCCTCATACAGCCGAGTTTGTAGAAACTTTCCCAATCTTAATTCAAGGTTGTGATTCTCGATTTGAATACGATTTAAACCGTGGTCCAGAAAATGCTGTGTACGAAGAAGCTTGGGGAAAACAAGTTTGGAAAGAGCCTTTATCTATTTCTCAAAAACAAAAAAGTAGTGCAAAACACCATGCTTTTTACGAAGTTTTACAAGCTTTAATCAGTAAGCTCGAATCTAAGTTTAAATCGTGTTTGGTATACGATATTCATTCTTACAACTGGAAGCGTTGGGATCGTCCAGTTCCTGTTTTTAATATTGGAGCTGAACGTATCGATAACGAACGTTATGGAAAATATGTTGAAAGTTGGCGCGATGAATTGGCAAATATTGAAATAGAAAATATTCATAATTATTCGGCTATAAACGATGTTTTTTACGGACGTGGTTATTTGTTAGAATTTGTGACAACTAATTTCAAAAATACATTGGTATTAGCGACAGAGGTTTCTAAAATTTATTGTGATGAATTGACGGGAGAATCTTTCCCCGAAATTATCAATCAAATAAAAGAAGGGTTTAAATCGGCAATTTTAAATCATGCTTATGAATTCGTAAAAACAGAAACAACCTATAAAGTAGGATCAAAACAAGTGAATATTCTGCACAACGAATTGGAATCTGATTTGGTGAAAATTGACAAACAATTGTATCAATTGGTTCAGAATTTTGAATTGTTAAGTGTTATCAATCCAATAAACTTAGAGTTTGAAAAAAAGAAATTCTTGGCTTCTAAATATACATACGAACCTCAATTTAAGTACAATCCTCTAAATATTGATCCATTCGAATTTAAACGAAAATTATCAAATATTAAAGTCGAAAAAATCAATGATATCAGTATTCAAAACATGTACATGAATACTATCAATGCCTATTTTGATAAGGTAGATTTGTTGGCAAATCTTGGGACAGATAAATTCTTGTACAATTCGTTGCGTTATTTTGGTGAACCAACTAAAAAAGATATCGAAAATGCGAATTTCATACTGTATTGTCCTGAATTTAGGATGGATAAACAAGGTGATTATACCGAAGAAGAAGTTGTAAATTTATTTAGAAATGCAACAAATGATTACGGTTTCAAGTTTGATATTGAAGTTTCGGATGATATTGCATCAAAAGCACTTGTGATTAATAGCAAGAAAAAAGTGGTAATTAAACGAGGTGTAAAATTCGATAAACGTTTTACAAATGGTTTAATTGAACACGAAATTGGTGTACACATGGTGACGACGATGAATGCATTGGATCAACCATTAAAAATATTTAGCATTGGTTTACCTGTTAATACGTTAACGCAAGAAGGTTTAGCGATTTTAAGTGAATATTATTCTGATTCTATTAATCATAGCCGATTGAGAGAACTTGGTTTGCGCGTAATGGCAGTTCATATGTTGACAAACGGAAAATCTTTCAACGAAACATTTATGACATTGATGGAAGAATATAAAATGCAAGCAGAAGATGCTTTTTATTTGTCAACTCGTGTGTATCGAGGTGGTGGTTTCACGAAAGATGCGCTTTATTTAAAAGGTTTAAAAACAATTTTGAACTATGTTGATCAAGGACGTTCTTTGGATAATTTATTAATTGGTAAAACATCAGTAGAATATATTGATACGATTGATGAGTTAGTAGAACGAAGAATGATTAATAAACCAAAGTATTACACAAAAATTTTCAAGAAACATCTTGAAAACCCAGAAATTAATCCAATTTTACAATATATTTTTAATGGAATTAAAGACTAATAAAAAAGCGAGATAAAATTACACTGCCCCCAAAAAGTTAGACACTTTTGGGGGCATTTTTTATGGCAAGAAAAGTAAAATATGATGTAACATACAAGTTGCGATGTGTCAAAGAAGTTTTAGAAAAACATCATTCAGTTCATTCTATATCACATCAAGAAGGTATTTCAGGAAGTTT
>NZ_CALGVK010000026.1:0-4660 GCF_937930195.1 uncultured Empedobacter sp. | reverse complement strand
AAGTCCCGCCTGAGGTACAACAAAGCTCAAGAATTTATTTTCTTGGGCTTTTTTTGTGCTAATTTTTTTCAAGTATATCTTTAACTTCATCAAAATGATTTTCTCCATAAATAATAATAAGCTGCTTATTCTTGTTATTTTTTATTTGACTTACTAAGTGTTCATTTCGTTTTTTTAAAATAAAGTCTTTCATAAAAATTTTTCTTGAAGTTTCATCTACTTTGGTACATGAATACGTTTCGTTTAAATTAGTATTGTAATCACAAGAATCTAATGTGATTTTCGGGTAAGATTTTTCATATGAGTCGACTAATTGTTTAATGGATAAATCAGCGCTTTTTGAATCATTTTCATTCATTCCAAATTCAGCATAACTAGGTTGGTCTATAAGATTATATTTGATGCAATAATCTGAATAAGGAGGGATTTTAGAATAGGGTAATAGGATGTCAATACCAGTTATTTTTCTGAATTTTAGGTAACTTTCTACGTTTTCATCTGAAACTATTTTATCGGATTTATGAAGAGAATTTCCTTCAAAAAGAAAATGATATCCTAAAGATTGTAAACTGTCAATTTTAGTTGTTACTTGTTGATAATAAACTTTAGTTCCGATATGTCGAATAGGTAAAAAATAAAGCGATTTTTCATTATAGTTTATTTTGTTTAATACTACCTTTTTATTTATATATCTCTTTTTTAATAATTCTTCTTGATGATTTACAGCGCAAGATGAAATTATAAGATAAATAATAATGATAAAATATTTATACATAATAAAAGTATCTTAATGTTGACTTTATGAATATATTACTTTTTAAAACAAAAAAACCACCTAAATAACTTTAGATGGTTTTTGAATTTATGTTAAGAACAATTTTATCCGTTCATCGAAATTAAAAATTCTTCGTTGCTACGAGTTGTTTTAATACGTTGATGCAAGAAATCCATCGCTTCAACAGGATTCATATCCGCCAACATATTTCTTAATACCCACATGCGTTGTTGAGTTTTATCGTCTAATAATAAATCATCTTTACGCGTAGAAGAACTTACTAAATCAATCGCAGGGAAAATACGTTTGTTCGAAATCTTACGATCCAATTGTAATTCCATGTTACCAGTTCCTTTAAATTCTTCGAAAATAACTTCATCCATTTTAGAACCTGTATCAATCAATGCAGTTGCAATAATTGTAAGAGAACCTCCATTCTCGATGTTACGAGCAGCTCCAAAGAAACGTTTTGGTTTGTGTAATGCATTGGCATCAACACCACCCGATAAAACTTTACCAGATGCAGGAGAAACCGTGTTGTAAGCACGAGCAAGACGCGTAATAGAATCTAAAAGTATTACGACATCATGTCCACATTCTACCATACGTTTTGCTTTTTCTAAAACAATGTTCGCAACTTTTACATGACGATTTGCTTCTTCATCAAACGTAGACGCAATAACCTCTCCGTTTACAGAACGTTTCATATCCGTTACCTCTTCTGGACGTTCATCGATTAATAAAACAATCAAATATACCTCTGGATGATTTTGAGCAATTCCGTTCGCAATATCTTTCAATAAGGTTGTTTTACCCGTTTTTGGTGGTGCCACAATCATCCCACGTTGACCTTTACCAATTGGTGTAAATAAATCAATTACGCGATTTGATAAAGATTTTGAATTACTAAGATTGAATTTCTCGTTAGGGAAAAGTGGAGTTAAATGCTCAAAAGCGATACGATCTCGTACATAATCTGGTGTTCGTCCGTTAATTTCTTTGATTTTAATTAAAGGAAAATATTTTTCACCTTCCTTTGGAGGGCGAACTTCTCCTGTAATTGTATCTCCCGTTTTTAATCCAAATAATCTAATTTGAGATTGAGAAACATAAACATCATCAGGAGATGATAAATAATTGAAATCTGACGAACGTAAAAAACCGTAATTGTTATCTGGTAAAATCTCTAAAACACCTTCTGTTTGGATAATTCCATCAAATTCATAATTCGCAGCGCGGTATTTATTTTTTTGATTTTGTTGGTTGGGGTGATTGTTTTGTTGAGATGGTTCGTTTTGATTACGTTGATCAGATGGATTGTTTCTCTTCTGATTGTTATTTTTTTTCAGGTCTTGGCTTTTGTTCGCTCGTTCCTGAAATTTATTAACACGAGGATTTTTCTCCTCATTTTTGTCTATTTCTTCTGAAGTATTATCCATCTTTTCGATTTTGACTTCTTCTTGAATAGTCTCTTTTTGATGAGTTTCTACTTCTGGATTTTGAACTCTTTTACGTTTCGGTTTCTTCTCTTCAACAAGAAGATTTTCGGTTTTCTCTTGTGCTTTTTCTTTTACAGCAGGTTTCGTTTCTGCTTTTGTTTTAACACTTTCCTCAACTTTTGGTTGAGTATTAATAAAAGCTAAGACAGTATCTAACAGCTCGCCTTTTTTTAATTTTTTATACCCATCGATTTTTAATTGCTCTGCAACTTGTTGTAAATCTGGTAATTTGAATGATTTTAATTTTTCGATATCAAACATAATCCTATAATGAAGGTATTAATGTGTTTATATTTTTTTTTATTCAATAAAGTAATTGGGAATCATAACAATAGAATTGTTACAAAGCGAATAAATTTGAGATTTATTAATGCAATAGTACGAATAATTATAAAAACTCAAAAAGTTTTTTTACATTTGTATTCGAAATTTAAGAAATGATTCAAAGAAAGCAAAGTATATATTTATTCTTAAGTGGAATAATTTCGAGTATATTCGCCATGAATTTTGATAAACTATTTGATATTCCATTACAATGGTTGCAAAATCCAGAGAAAGGAGATTACATTTTTTCATTAGCCTTTTTCTCATCAGCTTTAATTTCGTTTTTAACCATTATGTTTTTTAAAAAACGAAGCTTACAGATTAGCTTGGGATGGTTAAATATTATTTTGAATGTTTTATTAATTGGTTCTTTTGTTTACTGTCTATTAACATTACCTGGAGAAGGAAATTCTGAGAAAGGTATTTGGGCATTAGTTCCTTTAGCTTCGATTGTGCTTCTGTCAATTGCCAATCGTTTGATTAAGAAGGATGATGATCTTGTAAAATCAGTAGATAGATTCAGATAGACCAAAAACTTTTTATATTATGAGTGTCTAAAAGCAGTTTCAACGTGTTGAAACTGCTTTTTTCGTTTCTATTAATTACATTTTAATATAAAATAAAGAAGAATTTTACTTTTTTATTTTATTGACTGTTTAAAACAGGGGTGTCGAAGTGTTATATTATATTAATTTTCAATTAACCCCTAAAAAATAGGGGGTAGTTTTATTTTGTGTTTATTTTTTATTTATTTTTGTACCATAAAACAACATAAATTATTTCTTTATGACATCATTTCGTTTTGAAGCTTTAAAAGCCGCAAGTAATCGTAAGCCGGTTAGCGTTCCTGATTTAGGTAAAAAATCAGATATTTTTGCAAGTAATGTATTTAATGACAAAGTAATGCGTCAGCATTTAACTTCGGAAGCATACAAAGCAGTACGTTCTGCAATGGATTATGGTACTAAAATTGACCGTAAAATGGCAGACTTTGTAGCTTTAGGTATGAAAGAATGGGCGATGAGTAAAGGAGTTACGCATTATACACATTGGTTTCAGCCTCTGACAGGAACTACAGCAGAAAAACATGATGCGTTTTTTGAAACCTCATTTGATGGAGCAGATCCAGTAGAAAAATTTAGTGGATCATTATTGGTTCAACAAGAGCCAGACGCATCTTCTTTTCCGAATGGAGGAATCAGAAATACCTTCGAAGCACGCGGGTATACAGCTTGGGATCCTACTTCTCCTGCATTTATTTTTGGAACAACATTGTGTATTCCTACCGTTTTTGTTTCGTATACAGGTGAAGCTTTAGATAATAAAGCCCCATTGTTAAGAGCACTTTTGTCTATAGATGAAGCGGCTACAGAGGTGGCGAAATTTTTTGATAAAAATGTAAAGAAAGTTACACCAACTTTGGGTTGGGAACAAGAATATTTCTTAATTGACGATGCTTTAGCAGCTTCTCGTCCTGATATTTTACAAACTGGTAGAACATTGTTAGGTCATGTTTCGGCAAAAGGACAGCAATTAGAGGATCATTACTTCGGATCGATTCCTACTCGCGTGTTGAATTATATGCGCGATTTAGAGAACGAATGTATGTTGTTAGGAATTCCTGTCAAAACACGTCATAATGAAGTTGCTCCAAATCAATTTGAATTAGCGCCAATTTTTGAAGAAACAAATTTAGCGGTTGACCACAATTCATTATTAATGGATGTCATGCAAAAAGTAGCAGAGCGTCATCATTTTAAAGTGTTATTTCACGAAAAACCTTTCAAAGGTGTTAATGGATCTGGAAAACACAATAACTGGTCGTTGGCAACTGATACAGGAGTGAATTTATTAGCGCCAGGCAAAACGCCAAATAGTAATTTACAGTTCTTGACATTTTTTATTAATACAATAAAAGCGGTTTCTATTTATGAAGAATTATTACGTGCGTCTATTGCATCAGCTTCTAATGATCATCGTTTAGGTGCAAATGAAGCGCCTCCTGCTATTATTTAGATCGGAAGAGCGTCGTGTAGGGAAAGAGTGTAGATCTCGGTGGTCG
>NZ_CALGVK010000025.1:0-11642 GCF_937930195.1 uncultured Empedobacter sp. | reverse complement strand
CTTATCCGGCTTTTTAAACTATTTAATCTACTATTTCAATATAATTTTGTCCGCACCAGCCTGAATTTCTCCAATCACAGCACTTCCATCAATAATATTCACTACTTTTTCAGCATCAGATTGGTCAACGATGACAACCATTCCGACACCCATATTAAATGTTCCAAACATTTCGTCTTCTGCAATATTTCCGCGTTTCGCTAATTCTTGCATTACTGTTGGTACATTTATTTTTGCTTTTTCTATTACAGCAGTCAATCCATCATTTATAATACGAGGAACATTCTCGATTAATCCACCACCTGTAATGTGAGCAATTCCAGTCATTTCGATACCTGCATCTTTGATTTTAAAAATATCGTTTTGATATAATTTTGTTGGAACTAATAATGTTTCGAATAAAGGTTTACCTTCAAATTCTTCGTTAAAATCTGGGAAAATTCTACGCACTAATGAGAATCCGTTTGAATGGAAACCACTTGATGGTAACGCAACAATTACTTGTCCAGCTTTTATTTTAGATCCATCAATAATTTCGTCACGCTCTACTACTCCAACACAAAAACCTGCAACATCATAATCACCAACCTGGTACATTCCTGGCATTTCTGCAGTTTCTCCACCAATTAATGCTGTTCCTGTTTCCTTACACGCTTGTGCAATTCCACCTACAATTTCTGCTGCAATATCAGAATCTAATTTTCCACAAGCTAAATAATCTAAGAAAAATAATGGTTTTGCTCCGTGGCATAAAATATCATTTGCACACATGGCAAAACAATCAATACCAACTGTATCGTAAACTTTAGAATCCAAAGCTACACGTAGTTTAGTTCCTACACCATCAGTTCCTGATACCAAAACAGGATTTTTATATCCTTCTAATTGGTAAAAAGCTCCAAAACTTCCAATTCCGTTTAACACATTTTCGTTATGTGTTGCTGCAACTGCATCTTTAATTTTCGATACCGTTTGATAACCTTCTTCCTTATCTACTCCGGCTTGTTTATATGTATTGCTCATTTTTTTGCTGTATTAGTGTAAAATGTAACAAGTATTAAGTACATTTTATTTTTGACTTTTTACAATTATAATTAATCGATATGCAAAGGATTAACCTCTTTACACTCTTCATTTGTATAATTTACCGGATATTTTTCTGTAAAACATCCAAAACAATGTTCTTTACTTCCTAATAAATCAATTAGATTATCAACTGTTAAGAAATCCAACGAATCTACATTCAAATATTCTTCAACCTCTTTAATTGATTTGTTTCCCGAAATTAAATCTGCTTTAGAAGGCATATCAATTCCTAAATAACAAGGAGCAATAATTGGAGGCGAAGCAGAACGGAAATGAATTTCTTTTGCTCCAGCTTCTTTCAAGATTTTGATTAAAAGTTTTGAAGTCGTTCCACGTACAATCGAATCATCTAAAACAACCAAACGTTTTCCTTTGATTTTTTCTTTAATTGGATTCAATTTTAAGTTGACCACTCGTTCGCGCATTTCTTGCGAAGGAACGATAAACGAACGCGACATATATCGATTCTTAATCAAAATTGGCTCATAAGGAATGCCTGATGCTTCTGAATATCCAATCGCAGAGGGAATTCCAGAATCTGGAACACCAATCACAATATCTGCATCAATTGGAGATTGTTCGTATAATTTCCGCCCAGATTCTACACGTAAATCATAGATTTCTTTTCCTTCCATATTCGAGTCAGGACGTGCGAAATAAATGTACTCAAATGCACAAATATTACGATGTTTTGGTTGCTT
Organism: uncultured Empedobacter sp.; assembly: GCF_937930195.1. Taxonomy (NCBI): domain Bacteria; kingdom Pseudomonadati; phylum Bacteroidota; class Flavobacteriia; order Flavobacteriales; family Weeksellaceae; genus Empedobacter; species uncultured Empedobacter sp. The sequence continues at coordinate 9,855 of NZ_CALGVK010000025.1, read as the reverse complement.
TAATGAATATGATTTCAATCCCTCTTCATTGATTACAATCAATTCTCCAGGTTCTACATCACGAATAAATTCAGCTCCAACAGCATCTAAAGCACATGTCTCAGAACAAACTATATAAGCATCATCTAATTTACCTAAACACAATGGTCGAATTCCGTTAGGATCTCGGAAAGCTGCCATTTGATTATTCGTTAATAATAAAACCGAATAAGCTCCTTTTACTTTCTCTGTTCCTTTCTGAATGGCTTCTACAAGATCTAAATGCGAATATTTTTGGATAGAACGTAATAAAACCTCAGTGTCCGAAGTGGCTAAAAATGGTAGACCTTCAGCTTCTAACTCTGCTCTTAATTCATCAACTTCAATTAAATTTCCGTTGTGAGCAAGCGAAAAGTGAGGTTTTCCATAGATATTGTACGTGTACAGTGGCTGAATATTACGGCGACTTCCACCACCAGCTGTTGTATAACGTGTATGTCCAATTGCTGCGTTTCCTTGGTAATCATCAATTTCTGCTTCGATCAACTTGAAAACATCCAACACCAATCCTGATCTTTTAACCGTTTTGATATTTCCATCTTTCAAAAAAGAAACTCCACACCCCTCTTGTCCACGGTGCTGAAGTGCGAATAAACCAAACTGTGCGATAGAATAGGTGTTGATATTGTTGGGAGAATAAACGCCAAAAATACCACATTCTTCGTTCACGCTATCCACCGTATCAGCTGCATATTTTTTAAGTAAATTTCGTTCATAGAAATTTGTTAAATACTCAGCTTTCAACTGGCTTTTATGTAATTTTTTATCAATCATTTTGAATGAAAAAATGATTATTTTAAAACTTCTAATAAACGATTATAAACTTCGTGATAAGCTTCTGAAACATCACCTAAATCACGACGAAAACGATCTTTGTCTAATTTCTTACCTGTTTCTACATCCCACAAACGACATGTATCAGGAGAAATTTCGTCTGCTAAAATAATGTTACCATCAACATCTTTACCAAATTCGATTTTGAAATCTGCTAAAATTAATCCTGCTTTCAAGAATAATTCTTTCAAAGCTTCGTTGATTACATCAGTTTGAGCGTACATTTCTTTCAACTCATCATACGTAGCAGCTCCTAATAAAACCGCGTGATGATCGTTGATTAATGGATCTCCTAATTCATCTTTTTTGTAACAGATATCGAAGATTGTAACAGGAGATTTTCCTCCTTCCTCTAATCCTAAACGTTGAGCCATAGACCCAGCAACATAGTTGCGAACAACCATTTCAATTGGAATAATAGATACTTTTTTTACCAATTGCTCACGATCATTCAACTGCTCAATAAAGTGAGTTTTCACTCCTTTCTCTATCAAATAGTTGAAAATTAAAGTCGAAATTTTGTTATTCATTTCGCCTTTATCCTCAACAGTTCCACGCTTTTGAGCATTAAATGCTGTTGCGTCATCTTTGTAATAAACAATTACTTTGTCTGCTTCCTCTGTTGAGTAAACTTGTTTTGCTTTCCCTTCGTAAATGAAGTCTTTTTTTGTTAAGCTCATCGTTGTTTGTTGTTAAAACGTTTTTGTTTTTTTGTTTTGTTTGAAATGAAAAAGTCCACTTCGTGTTTGTTTGTCTGTTTGAAATTTAACTTGTTCAGGGTTAAATTTCGGAATAATTTCGATTGGTTCAGGATCGAAATTGATATTTGTTTGTTGTTTGTTTTTATCTTTTAGTATTAGATGTTAGATATTAGTATTTAGATATTCTTCATCTAATTTCTAACATCTCCTATCTATATTCTATCCTCTAAAATACGCTACCGCATTTTTAAAGATATTCATGTATCCATTTCCTGGAATATTTTTGAATAATCCTTCTTCGTAACGCTCTGGATGTCCCATACGTCCATACACTTTTCCACAAGGCGATACAATTCCTTCTACCGCAAACGTAGATCCATTTGGATTATAAGGCATTTGTCCAGCTAATTTTCCTTCTAAATCTACAAACTGAGTAGCGATTTGTCCTTTGTCAATTAACTTTTCTAACTCCTCCTCATTGGCAACAAAACGACCTTCTCCATGTGAAAACGGAATCCAATATTCTTGACCTTCCATTCCTTTTAACCAAGGTGAATGCGATTTATTTACTCTAATTTTTGCCAATTGTGTGATATGTCGACCAATTTCGTTAAACGTTAATGTTGGCGTATTTTCTTCCAAATCTTGAATTTTACCATAAGGCAATAATCCCGATTTTATCAATGCTTGAAAACCATTACAAATTCCTAAAACCAATCCATCGCGCTCTAATAGATTGTGAATTGCATTTTTTATTTTCTCATTACGTAAAACCGTTGCTATAAATTTCCCTGATCCGTCTGGCTCATCAGCGGCTGAGAAACCTCCTGGTATAAAGAAAATATTGGCTTGATTAATTTCTTTCACAAAAGCATCTACCGATTCTTCAACATCTTGTTGTGTTAAATTACGGAAAGGTAAAGTCGAAACAATCGCTCCTTCTCTACGAAACGCTTTTGCTGAATCATATTCTGAATTTGTTCCTGGAAAAATTGGAATAAAAACTTTCGGATTTTCTACTTTATGATCAGCGAAAGCAAAACAAATTTGTTCAGCTTTCAAATCTTTTTCTTCTACAAGCGTTTCAGAAGATGATTTATATGGAAACAATGAATTGAATGTTTCTTTCCACTGTTGTTTCAACTCTTTCAAGTTAATTTCTTCTCCATTAAATTGGAATGAAGCTGAATCATTTGTCTGACCTAAAACATGATAATTTTGAGCAATTTCAGCAGGAATGTTTAATTCTTCTGAATGTTCTATAACAATTGATGCTGGGTAATATTTTGCTAAATCTAAATCAGTGTTAATTTCAAATCCAATTTCATTACCAAAAGCCATATTCGCTACAGTTTCGGCGATTCCACCAAATTTAACCGTCATCATTGATTTTACATCAGCATTAATTGATCCGATAAAATCAAAAATAGATTTGGTATTCGTTTCGTCAATTAAATATTCAGCTGTTAAAGTTGGAATAAAAACTGAAAGTTTAGAATTCTTTTCAGCTAACGTTCCTTGTACAATTTTTTCAGCCTTAGAAGGTGCTACTGCAAACGAAATCAATGTTGGTGGCACATCAATATCTTGGTAAGATCCAGACATCGAATCTTTACCTCCAATTGCAGGAATTCCAAATTGTTTTTGTGCTTCTATCGTTCCTAACAAAGCTGCAAATGGTTTTCCCCAACGCGTAGCTTCGTCACGTAATTTCTCAAAATACTCTTGAAAAGTTAAACGGATATCAGCGTAATTTCCTCCTGCTGCAACAATTTTCGTCATCGAATCAATTACCGCAAAATAGGCTCCGTGATAATTTGACCAACGAGAAACAATCGGATTGTAACCAAATGAAGCAATTGAAACTGCATTTGTAAATCCATCTGTCGGAAATTTTTGTACTGAAACATCTTCTGGTGTATCCATTGTTTTTCCACCAAAAGCATTCAAAATAGTAGAACGTCCAACATTATTGTCAAACATTTCTACCATACCTTTTTGCGATGCGTGATTTAACTCTTGCATCATAGCAATAAAAGCTTCTTTACTGAATGCTTTATTCTCAAAAGGATTTGTATATTCTTCGTCCGTAACTTCTATTTTAGCTTGTTTACGAACACCGTTTGTATCTAAAAATTGACGGTCTAATTCAACAATCTTAGTTCCTTTCCAAACTAAAGTCATTTTATCATCTCCCGTTACCTCTGCAACGCAAGTCGCATCAAGGTTTTCTTCTTTTGCTAATGCAATAAATGTGTCTACATCTTTTGCTTCTACCGCAACAGCCATACGTTCCTGAGATTCAGAAATCGCTAATTCTGTTCCGTTTAATCCAGCATATTTTAATGGAACTAAATCTAAGTCAACATTAATTCCGCGTGCAATTTCACCAATTGCAACAGAAACACCTCCTGCTCCGAAATCGTTACATTTTTTGATTAATGCTAAAACTTCTGGATTACGGAATAAACGTTGAATTTTACGCTCAACGATTGCATTTCCTTTTTGAACTTCTGCCGATAAATCGTCTAATTTTAAACCATCATGTGTTTTAGATGAACCTGAAGCTCCACCTACTCCATCACGCCCTGTTGCTCCACCTAATAAAATAATTCGGTCTCCTGCAACTGGTTCTTCACGACGAACATATTCTTTTTTTACAGCTCCAGCTACAAAACCAACTTCCATGCGTTTTGCTTTGTATCCTTCGTCATAAATTTCTTTCACAAAAGTTGTCGCTAAACCAATTTGATTTCCATACGAACTATACCCATTTGCTGCTTCTTTCGAGATTTTACGTTGTGGTAATTTACCTGGTAATGTATCTTCAATTTTTTCTAAAGGATTTGCAGCTCCTGTAATACGCATGGCTTGGAAAACGTAAGAACGTCCACTCAAAGGGTCGCGAATTGCACCTCCAACACATGTAGAAGCTCCTCCAAAAGGCTCAACTTCTGTTGGGTGATTATGTGTTTCGTTTTTAAATTGTAATAACCATTCTTCCTCAACACCATCTACATCAATTGGTACAACGATAGAACATGCATTGATTTCTTCTGAAACATCAATATTTTTAACCACTCCTGTACGAGAAAGATATTTCCCCATAACAGTTGCTAAATCCATCAAACGAATTGGTTTAGTTGTTCCCAATTCTTGACGAACTTGTTGGTAATAATTGAATGTTTTTTGTAGCGTTTCGTTAAATTTAGAATTAAATTCAACATCTGTAATTTCTGTCTCGAAAGTGGTATGACGACAATGGTCAGACCAATAAGTATCTAAAACTTTTAATTCAGTTTCAGTTGGATTACGATCAATAGATTTGAAATAGTCTCGAATAAAAACTAAATCATCCATCTCTAATGATAATCCAAACTGGTTGTAAATATCTTGTAATTTATTTTCGTCAGCAGAAATAAAACCTTCTATAATTGGAACTTCAGTTGCTTCTGGATTCGCAGGTATTTCCATTTTAGAAAGATCTTTCTCACGCGATTCTATTGGATTGATTAAGTAATCTTTTACTTTCTTCAAATCCTCCGCAGACAAATCTTCGTTGAACACATATAATAAACCAGATTTTACGGTTACATTATCAACATTCATCAAAACCAAACATTGTTCCGAAGAATCATCACGTTGATTGTATTGACCCGGTAAAAATTCGGTTGCAAAATAGTTTTTAGTGTGAGGAATGTTTTCAATAATTGCATCTTCCACATACTTGAAAACAACATCTGTCACAGGATCGACAAACACTTTGTTTTGAACCTCTTGCAACTGGCTTTCTTGTATATTAAAAAGATCATAAATAACAAAAACCTTGCACACAATATTAGGTACAAGGTTTCTAAGTTCTATTGTAGTCTTCTGACTGATAACGTCAAAATTCGATTTCTTCTGAATGAAAAGTCTTTGGTTCATTGTATTGTTTGCTGTACTATTTGGTTTATTTTGTTTAAACCATTTGTATCATCTACATCAACAAACAAACTATTTTCTACAGCCAGTGGTTCAAGACTCATTTTATAGAAAAAAAATTCATTTGTAGTGGCAAGTATTTATGGTCTGCCGTAGAGACGCTCAACCTTATTATGAGCTATACAAATGTTGTAAACTTTAAAAACTAAATCACCTTTAAAAGTGAATTGCAAAATTAAACATTTTAATTAGTAAAATCAAATCTAAATCAACAATATTTTGTTTAATTTTTTTGTTAAATATTTTCTTTGAAAATGAACGATGATTATCAATCAAATGTCAATAATTATTCTTGAAAATTCTCTAATTTATTTCAAACTATTTTTATTTTTCTGCTCTATCCAAAGCGACATATATTTTGTACTTTGATTGTTGTGATGTTGTAAAATCTGTCCCATAAAATTCTGATTTCGATGCGAGATGAGATTAGCTTCTATAGATTTGATTTTATTTGAAAAATCAGCTTCAAACTTATTCTTATTGTAATTTTCGTTCAGAATTAGCTTTCCATTTTGTTGTGCAGTTGTCCATTCATTTTCATTCGTGTAAAGCAACGTTGCTTTTTCCACAAAAGATTCTACATCATCTACCACATAACCATTCCAAGCAAAATCTCCTTTCATTGCTTCTGCTCCAATTGTTGTCGTAACAGAAGGTGTTCCCGTTTGCATTGCATCCACAAATTTCCCCTTTACACCTGCTCCAAAATTAATCGGCGCTAACAAAACTTTGTAAGTAGACATTGTATCTTGCGCATTTTCTGCACGTCCTTTTATAAAAAATCGTTCTTTCGGATTATGCAATTGCAAAACTTTTTGCGACACATAAGCGCCGTAAATGTGCAATTCGGCTTTTGGAAGTTTCTTTCTTAATATAGGCCAAATCTCTTTTTTTAAAGTTTGCACACAATTATAATTCGGTTCGTGAATAAAATTTCCGATGAACATAAAATTTGTTCTCTGCTCAAAATTCTTCCACAAACTAACTTTTGACTCAGTAATTTCTTCTTCTAAAAATGGAAGATAGTACAATACAGTATGATCAATTTTAAATTGATTTTGAAGAATCTCAAGCTCTTTTTTTGATATAATCAAGGATAGATCACAACGTAAAATTGAAGCTATTTCTCGCTTTGCTAAATCGGAAAATAATAATTCAGATGTAAATTCAACACCTTTTTTAATTGCTTCCTGTCTCGCATTTCGAAGAAAATGTAGATCTTCTGTATCCAATATTTTCAAAGCATTTGGACATTCTTTAGCGACACGCCAACCATATTGCTCCTCGATCATAAAGCGATCAAAGACAACAATTTCTGGAGAAAGTTCTCGCACAAAATCATCAAAACTTTCATCATTTAATTGTATTTCAACTTCTTTAATTCCTTTCGAAATCAAATCAAAACTAAAATCTGATTTTGAAGCAGCGCAAGCAAATGTAATTTCAACTTCTGTTTTTAGAAAACAATCTATTAACTGAATCATTCGAGTTCCAGCCGCAGAAGAAGTTGGCTCTGGCCAAACTTGACCAATGATTAAAAGTTTTTTCATCCAACAAAATTAAGCTTTCTGATGCTGATTTGGAATATTAATTAATCCGTCAACGATTTGATATATTTTAATGTAAATTTGTCCTTCAAAAAATTATATAAAAATGTCTTATCAAGCTGTATTTACAGAATTTTACGAAGAGGTGAAATCAAGTATCAACCAAGGAACTTTTGCTAAACTTACGATGGCCAAAACCATTGGAGATACTGATTTGAAGAACATTTTTGTGCGATTACATCTTTTGGAAGACAATACGTATAATTTTGCTTTTACGTTTCGTTACAAAACGGAAGAAGTGGAACAATATCACAGTATCGAACAAACGTTTTTAATTTTGAGCTCATACATCAAAAATCCATTCACGAATGCATTATTGTTCACCACTGAAAAAGACATCATTTTTAAAGTAAACAAAAAAAATGCTGCAAGTTTGACAGAACAAGCTCCTACTTTTAAACATGCTTCTGATGTAATGATCGAAATGATTGAGAAAAAAATCGTTTAATCAACTGATTATTTTAACTCAATCTAATTATTTTGGTTAAAAGTTTCGGTTCTTTTATCCTAATTATAATTTGTATTTTTGTAGTTCAATTTTTCGAAAATGCTTGGATTAAAACTTTTAACAGACCCACGTTGGGCTGATATTGCGGAAAGAAATTTAGAAGAAATCTTAACGGATCATGCGTGGTGCGAGCAAAAAGCAGCCACAAATGCGATTACCATGATTGCGTACAATTCTGAACATGATGAATTTATTCAAGAAATGTCTGATATTGCTATCGAAGAAATGCAACATTTTAAAATGGTTGTAGAAATTATCGAACGTCGTGGTTATACATTAGGTCGCGAACGAAAAGATGATTATGTAGGACAATTGATGAAATTTTGTAAAAAAGATGGTTCTCGTAACATGGCATTTGTCGATCGTTTGTTATTTGCAGCGATGATTGAAGCCAGAAGTTGTGAACGTTTTAGAGTATTATCTCAAAATATTAACGACGAAGAATTAGCTACATTTTATTACGATTTGATGGTTTCGGAAGCTAATCATTACACCACTTTCTTAAATTTTGCACGAAAATTATCAACCGATGTTGATGTAGATAAACGTTGGAAAGAATGGTTGGATTTCGAAGGAAAATTGATTCAATCTTATGGAAATAAAGAAGCAATTCACGGATAAAACTTAAAAGACACGAAATTAAATTTCGTGTCTTTTTTTATGGATAATATTTCTTTTTCAACCATAAACTTGCTTTTACCAATAGAATCAAAACAGGAACTTCTACCAAAGGACCAATAACACCAACAAATGCTTGAGGAGAATGAAGTCCAAAAACAGCAATAGAAACAGCAATAGCTAACTCGAAATTATTTCCAGTGGCTGTAAATGCGATAGATGCGTTTTTATCATAAGGAATCTTTACAGATTTATTAATAAAGAAACTTACAAAAAACATCAATACAAAGTAGATAATTAAAGGTATTGCAATTTTTAAAACATCCATTGGTAATTCTAAAATTTGATCTCCTTTTAAACTAAACATTAATACAATTGTAAATAATAATGCATATAATGTTATTGGAGAAATAGCAGGAATAAATTTGTGATGATACCATTCTTTACCTTTAAATTTCATTAAAAAATAGCGACTTAAAAAGCCTGCTAAAAATGGAATTCCTAAATATATGACAACACTTTCTGTAACATCTTTCATAGAAACGCTGACATTAAAGGTGGCTAATCCTAATTTGTTTGGTAACACATTGATAAAAAGCCATACGAAAAAACTGTACGATAATACTTGAAAAATAGAGTTTAATGCTACCAACATCGCTGTGTATTCTCTATTTGCTTTGGCCAGATCACTCCAAACAATAACCATTGCGATACATCTTGCTAATCCTATCAGAATTAAACCAATCATATAATCAGGTTCGTTTTGTAAGAAAATAATTGCCAAAACAAACATCAAGATTGGCCCAATAATCCAATTGAGTAACAAGGATATCCCAATCACTTTTTTGTCCTTAAATGCAGTTGGAAGCAAAGAATAATCGACTTTTGCTAAAGGCGGATACATCATTAAAATAAGTCCAATTGCTAACGGAATATTTGTTGTGCCTACGGATAAAGCATTGGTAAAATTTGAACTATTCGGAAAAATAACGCCTAAACCAATTCCTAATGCCATTGCAAGGAATATCCAGAGAGTAAGGTATCGGTCTAAGAATTTTAATTTTGGTTGCATTTTTATTTATTGATTTTTGAAAAGACATAAAACATTTCTGTGGCGATTTGCCAACTTAGTTCTGTGTAAACTTTATCTTGTTCTGGAGTGTTATCTGCAATTTTAGGATCTTCAAAAGTTATCGGAATTCTTCTTTCTGCACCTGCTATAAAAGGACATCCTTCGTCTGCTTGTGAACAAGTCAGAATGGCTGCAAATTTTGAAACTGGATTGTAAAGACTATCATACTTTTTAGAAAAACCAATAATAGGCAGCGCATTTTCGCCAAACTTAATAGCATAAATTGGATTGTTACTTTCCGCTATTTTTAGAATTTGAAAACCTTGCCGACTTAATGTTTCTGCGATTTTTGGAAATAAAGCCGTTTCTTCTGTACCACCCGAATAACAATTTACATTGGATATATTAAAATGTGCGGCTGCAACTTGAGCCCAAATTTGTGCAAAATGACTTCTACGCGAATTGTGGGTGCAAATGAAATTGAGATTTATT